>NZ_JBFOFA010000005.1:0-219793 GCF_040887125.1 Enterococcus sp. C74
GTCGAGATTGCCGTAGCAACTTTTATATCATATCAGAGTGACGTTTGTTTGTCAACTCTTTTTTTAAAAGTTTTTTTAACTTCGTTTTTCAGAAGTGTTTCAGCAACTCATTTATCATAACTCATCGTTTGTTATTTGTCAACAACTTTTTTGAAGTTTTTTTCGATAGAATCAAGCTTCGTAAGCTGTCGTTTTTTAACGACTTAGTTATCTTATCATGTGTTTTTAGAAACGTCAAGAACTTTTCTGCTATTTTTTTAGAAAGTTTCATTACGCTGTTTCTTAAATCAACGTTAATAAATTTATCACGTAAACCAAGGTACGTCAACAAGCATTTTCACTTAATTTTTCAAAAGAATATTCAAGCAAAAGATCATCATTCGCTTTTACTTCAAAAGAAGCATAAAAAAGTTTGCATTATCGAATATAATCCATGATAAACTGAACGTTTCATCCTTTAAAGAGGACCGGTTACCATAAAAAAAGAAACTTGAATTTTTTTCAAGTTTCTTTTGGTGTCTAATTCTACATTAAAAGAAAGGAACTCCTTCTACTTCGTAAGTGCCAAGGACAGAGCGCATTTGATCTGGGTCTTCCCAAAGATAGCCTTTACCTAAGTCTTCACTTTGACTTTTTTGCTCAGTTTCAAAAACAAACAATGGAACATTTTCGTGATTAATATGTGTATTGGTCAACTCCATCAAATTAATTTTGCTAACATCAATATGAACGATTTCTTTTAAAAAGCTAAGTATGTTTGCTAACCCCGTCTTTTCTTCTGAAAGCTCTGCTAATGCAAACTCCAGCTTGTCATCAATTGAATGGACTAAAAATTTTTTTGATCCATCCTCCAAATGCAACATGATTGTACCAGCTACTTTTTTGCTTGCCAAAATTTCCACCTCGATCAACTTGTTCTGTGGTTTACATAAAAATTCTAGCACATTTTCAGAAAAAATACACTTTTTATTTCTTATTTTCTTTCTGTTCTAGTTCTTCTAGTGCTTCGTCCACCCATTTTGGTAGTTGTTCCGCAATCGTGGCAAACCCGATCTTTTTATTTTTATTCGTAAAGTATCTTTTCCTTCGATAAGGAATAACAGGGCTCTTCTTCTCCAACGTACGTAACGACAAACTAATTTTTTTTGAATATTCATCAATATCAATGATTTGAACAGTTACTGGTTGACCAACTTTTAACAATGTGTGAATACTTTTCGTGTAACCTGATTGTACTTCTGATACGTGAATCAAGCCTTGTGTTTCCTCGTCTAAAGACACAAATGCACCATAAGGCTGTATTCCAGTTATTTTTCCTTTAATTATTTGTCCAATTTTATATGTCATGTACTTCCCTCTCTTTGCATTTATCATTATACTGTAAATGATTTAAAAAAAGAAGTTTTGAAAATACTCAATAGAAAAAGGGGTCCTTTAGATGAGTGAATTTGACAAGAAAGTTTCAAGAAGACATACCGATAGCGTAAAATGGGATTCAATTAAAGAAACCTATCAAAGAGACGACTTATTGCCTTTATGGGTTGCAGACATGGATTTTTTATCACCTGTTGGAGTAAAAAAAGCTTTTGAAAATTATGTTTCTCAAGGTCTTTTTGGTTACTCTACCGTTTCAGAAAAATTATATCACGCAGTCATCAATTGGGAAAAACAACAGCATCAGGTATCTTTAACAAAAGAACACATTGTCTTTACTAGCGCTGTTTTATCTAGTTTAGCTGTTGCAATTCAAACTTTTACTGAACTAGGTGACAGTGTGTTGATCCATGACCCCGTTTACCCACCTTTTTCTGCAATCGTCGAGAGTAATCACCGTCAGCTTATACGGAGTCAATTAATTGAACAAAACAATAAATTCATGATGGACTTTCAAGATATGGAAAAAAAGATCGTTGAACAACAAGTAAAAGTGGTAATCCTTTGTAATCCTCACAATCCAGGGGGGCGTGTTTGGACTAAAGAAGAATTATCACAACTAAGCGAACTATGTTTGAAACACAAAGTGCTGCTTTTTAGTGATGAAATTCATCAAGACTTAGTTTTTTCAACGAACCATTTTAACTCGATGTTAACGATTGATGAAACACTAAGCCAGTCTTTAATCACGTTTACTTCGGCAACCAAGACCTTTAATTTAGCAGCGATTAAAAACTCAATGGTGTTTATAAAAAATCCTAAATTAAAAGAACAATTTGAACAGCGGTTACTAATGAATCAGCAACAAGATATAAATACTTTTGGTCTAATCGGCACACAAGCTGCTTACGAAACGGGTAGAGAATGGCTTAGTCAACTGCTTCCTTATATAGAAAAAAACGCGGCCACTGCCACTTCTTTTTTTGAAAAACATTTACCTCAACTAGGTGTGATGACGATTGAAGGAACGTATTTGATGTGGTTAGATTTTTCTGCTTATGAAGCGAATGACGAGTTGCTAGAACAAACATTGATTACCAAAGGAAAAGTTGTTTTAAATCCTGGCATCTCATTTGGTCCTGCCGGTCATGCTCATATGCGATTGAATTTAGCTTGTCCGGAAGAAACACTACTAGATGGATTGATGCGGATAAAAAAAGCCTTCACATAAAAAACAAAAGCACTTTTGACGACTTTTAAACGAGGTTCTATTCTAATTAGAAATAAAATAAACCAACTGGTTCAATGATTGAAACCAGTTGGTTTATTTTGTGATTAGTTAATAATTAAAATGTCTTACTATTGCGAGTGATTATTCTGATACTTCAACTTTCTCGATCACTACATCATGTACTGGACGATCTTGTGGACCACGTTGTACGTTAGCAATTTCATCTACGGTAGTCATGCCATCAATCACATGACCAAATACAGTATGACGGAAATCTAGCCAAGGTGTCCCACCACCTTTGTATGCTTCGATGATTTCAGCCGGGAAGCCTGCACCTTCTAATTGATCTAGCATATTCGCTGGTACATTTTCATTATTCACGATAAAGAACTGGCTACCGTTTGTATTTGGTCCAGAGTTAGCCATCGATAACGCCCCACGTAAGTTGAACAACTCACGACTAAATTCATCTTCAAAACTTTCACCATAGATGCTTTCGCCACCCATACCTGTACCAGTTGGATCGCCACCTTGAATCATAAAATCAGGGATGACACGGTGGAAAATTACTCCGTCGTAATATCCTTTTTTAGCAAGTTCAATAAAATTTTTAACTGTTTTAGGCGCTAATTCTGGGAATAATTGGACCGTAATGTCACCACGGTTTGTTTTTATTACTGCCTTTGGTCCTTTTTCATTTTCTAAGCTTAATTGTGGGAATACCATATCTTTTTCCTCCTAAAAATTATTCCTTCATTGGTAATAATAACATATTCTCTCTATTCGCTGTTACATGAAACTTAAGAAAACAAAAAGACTCATCCTTATGTAAAAATGATTATATACTTTTTATCAAATGATAGATACTTTTCTGCGTTTCTCTGACTTAAAAAATAATCCACGAGTATTTTTTAATATGTGAACCAGTAGATTTCACGAGAGATCGTTTTCGCTTCTGCCCCAACCTCCTTAAGAATTAGAAATAAATCATTTGTTTGAGAAGTATTCTCAATTAAATTCTGCTATAGTGTGGGTATGAGGAGGAAGTTTTCTATGGAAATCTATGATATTACAATTATCGGTGCAGGACCAGTAGGGATGTTTGCAGCGTTTTACGCAGGTATGCGTCAAGCAAAAACTAAGATCATTGACAGTTTACCTCAACTAGGTGGGCAATTAGCAACGCTTTACCCAGAAAAATACATTTATGATATTCCCGGCTATCCCGCCGTGAAAGCCAGTGACTTAGTAGCAAATCTGGAAAAACAGTTAACCACATTCAATCACTCTTTTCATTTGAATGAGGAAGTTCTTTCTATTACTAAAGAAGATGAAATAATTGAGATCACAACTACTAAAGGAATCCACTATTCAAAAGCAGTCATTTTGACTTTAGGAAGCGGTTCTTTTCAACCTAGAAAATTAAATGTACCAGAAGCAACAACTTATGAGCATCACGGTCTCGATTATTTTGTGAACGATTTAATGAAATATGCTGGTAAAAAAGTAGCAATTGCAGGTGGTGGTGATTCAGCAATTGATTGGGCGTTGATGCTAGAACCGATTGCGAGTGAAGTTTATCTTATCCATCGCCGGCCAGAATTTAGAGCTCATGAGCATAGTGTAAACTTATTGAAAGCTTCATCAGTCAATCTTTTAACTCCCTATCTCATTGATGAATTATCTGGAGAAAATGGGGAATTGACTGCTGTTCGCTTAAAACGGGTAAAAAGCGAGGAAACAATTGAGTTACTGATTGATTCATTGATTGTTAATTATGGGTTCACCTCAAATCTAGAACATCTTTCAACATGGGGACTTGAAAGTACCAGAAATGCAATTTCAGTAAACTCAGATATGTCAACCTCGATACCAGGCGTTTATGCTGCTGGAGATATCTGTTCTTACAAAGGAAAAGTAAAATTGATCGCTACTGGATTTGGCGAAGCACCTACAGCTGTCAATAATGCGTTACACTTTATTAACCCTAAAGAACGCACACAACCTGGACATAGTACCAGTTTATATGATAAAAAAGTTCCTCCGAAATAGGATAGCTTGTGTGATTTTTGACCATTTTGTCCAAAGCAGAGGAGACAACATTTGTTTCTTGCTTTTTTATTTGGTAGGCTAACAATATAGTTGATTCACAGAAGCAAAAGGAGGAAGAAAATGGTTATCAAAACTGAAACGCTAGAAGAAAAAGCACGTGAATTGCTCAATGAGCGTGGAGTAACCCTTGAAGACATTGCTGAGCTAGTGATGTTTTTACAAAAAGATTACATTACTGATCTTACTTTAGCAGATTGTATCCAAAGTGTTCACGCTGTCTTAACCAAACGTGAAGTCCATAACGCGATCATAACTGGGGTTCAATTAGATATTTTAGCAGAAGAAAATAAATTGATGTCACCGCTCCAACATATCATTGAAGATGATGAAGGACTGTATGGGATCGATGAAATACTAGCCTTATCAATTGTAAATGTCTATGGGACAATCGGTTTCACTAATTATGGCTATATCGATAAAGTAAAGCCTGGTATTTTACAAAAATTAAATAGCCATGACGGAAAAAATGTGCATACTTTCTTGGATGACATCGTGGGTGCAATCGCTGCCTCTGCTGCCAGTCGTCTTGCTCACCAAGAGCCAGAAAAACGCAGTCGTTTGACTCAATAAGAGGTTGTGAAAACATCGTATAGCTCCGATGACAATAAGAAAGAATTTTTTAAAATAGCTTCTCATATTTTGAAAAATTCAGGCTTATTTCAAGGAGCTGATGTTTGAACACCGTTTAAAGCAAAAACCCGAGACAATCTCCTTGTCTCGGGCTTTTTTTATTCTGTTGAAACAAAATAGGCATTATGATTTGTTCTATTCTATGTTTGATTTTAACTTCTTTTTAGCTCTCTTTTTCCAATGATCACAAAAAAAGCAAAAAAGAGTTCAATTAAAATAAAAAATAAAATAAAACTATGCATAAAAAATTGTTCTGGTAAGACGTTAATGATTGGATCGGTTGTCGGATCAAACAGCCAATCGTCGTTGTTAAAAAATGTTTCATGGAACAAGATAAAAAAGCGATCAAATCCTACCAACATAAAAAAGCCAGAAACAATCGGTACGAGCATTCCAATCTTAAACGGTTGAACTAAACGCCAAAAACGCTTATGACGTTTCAGATAAAAGAGATAGTAGATACTAGGTATCAACGTCAACAGTAGCACAAAATAGTTAAGTAAAAAAAGTTTTTTGACTTCATAAAAATGATGTGCTCCACTTGCAGAAATAGGAAAATTTTGCAGACTTAATTCCTTCTGAAAAGGATTATTTAAATAAGCCATTAATTGATCAAAATTTTTCAATAAAGTTTCTTGATCAAGCGTAGTATGATCCAATATGTTCAGATATTTGATGTCTAGTTCATAGAGAAAGCGAAAATTGATTGTTATCGCGATCGCCAGACTGATCAGCATGAAGAATAGACAAACCAAACCCGCATATTCTCCCCACACCCATTTTGTTTTTCTCATTCTAGAAACTCCACTCATCTAACGAACGGAGAACGTGTGTAGCAGGTACCGGTAATAAAGGTACATCCTCAGCTTTCGTAAATCCTGAGAGCACCAACAACGTATCAATCCCATTTCGAATCCCTGCTTGGATGTCTGTTTCATAGTTGTCTCCAACCATGATGACATCTGCTTTCGTTAAACCTAATTTTTCTACCGCCTTATCCATAATGATCGCTTCTGGTTTGCCAATATAAATCGGTGGCGTCTGTGTAGCTGTCTCCACAAACGAAATAACCGATCCTGCACCCGGCAGCAACCCACGCTCAGTTGGAATATTTTTATCTGGATTTGTTCCAATAAATGTTGCCCCTTTTTGGATCGCAAGAGTCGCTTTGACTACTTTTTCATACGTCAGATAATTATCTAGACCGACCACTACATAATCGGGATTGTCTTCATCCCAGACAAACCCTGCTTCTAAAATCAAATCGATCAAACCAGCTTCACCTATGGCATAAAACGTGTTTCCTTTCCCGGCAGCGTGCATAAAATCGATCGTTGCTAAAGAAGCTGTATAAACAGTTTCTGGGCTAACGTGTATATCAAATTCATCTGCCAAGCGATTGGCTACTGCCTGCGGACTTTTTGTGGTGTTATTCGTAACAAACAGAAAAGGCTGTTTTTTTGCCTGAAGAGCCTCCACAAAACGTTTCCCAGCAGGTATAGGTTCAGTCCCCCGATAAATCGTTCCATCTAAATCAATCAAATATCCTTTATAATCCATCTTTACTCTTCCCTTTGTCTTATCGTAAAATTAGTGTTGGCTTTTGGTTTAGTTGATGTTTTTTCAGTCTTTTTTTGTTCTGTTTTTCTTTTTTTGATGACCGGTTTTTTGTGATTTGAAGAAACGGGTCCTTTTTTCTCATCAATGTACGCACGATGTTGGTTTTGATTTTTCTTTTTTCTTCGGCGAGGAGTATTTTTTTCCTTCTTACCTCCGATTTGTTCAATCACAAAATAAGCGCAACCAAAATTACAATACTCATACAAATAATCTTCCAAAGCATCAATTCGTTGGTCGGGATGAGCACGTCTGTTATCTACACGGAAAAATCCTTTTAATCTTAGTTGTTCATAGCCCCAATCACCAACGATATAGTCATAACGCGACAAGACTTCACTATATCTTTCGCCAAGTTTTTCTGGATTGAACCCCTCTCGATGATCCTTTACTAGGCGATAGTGCTGTTCGCCAATCAAAAAATTCTTCTCATCGATGAAAGTAATGATTTCTCCTTTTACTTTCTCCGGTTTGGGTTCTTCGATAATTTCTTCTAACACGGCGGTGATTTCTTCTGTCACCGTATGGTCCTCGACATTTTTCGCTGTCTGTTTTTCTTTTGTTTTAGCTTCAACGGCGTGTTGCTCTTTTTGTTTTGCCGACATGCTTTCACCACCTATCATTCCTATTATACCTTGTTTTTATTTTATTGGATAGTGAGCATTTAAGTATTCCCCTACTACGCTACGAATAAATTCCGGAAATAAAAATTCATTTTCACCAGCAATCTCAATCGTTGGAAAGAAAGGTACAAACATAAAATGATCCACTGTTGTAAATGTATATCGATGCTCGTTATCTATCGGCTGATTCAGCCAGTGAACTTGATGATTCACTGCATCATAAGAGATCCCACTATAAACTACTTGTCCAAAAATTTTCCCCCGAAATCCCATACCTCTGATTGGGTAATTGCGTAAAAAGGCACGATTTTTTTCGATTTCTAATACCAATCGAATCAAATCACTTCCTTTAAGTGTGACATTCAGTAAATGCATTGGATGAGGCAATGCCGTATGCAGTTGATCCTGATTGATCAGCCCTGCTGGTAATCCAGTTAAAAACAACCCACTATTTAGCATTGCGCCTTGTGTTTGCCCACGATACTTGACTGCTTCTAACGCCTCATAGATAAAAGAATGTTCCGAAAAAATATCTACTGATAAATCATAAGGTAACTTGGCTACTTTTTTTGCCGCTAATAGTTCGTGCCCTTTAGTTAAATAATCATGGCTTTCCTGCTCATCTTCAATAAACGTCGTCATCGTTTCTGTTGGGATAGCCCGAGCTGATTTTTGGATGATGTTTTTATGCTCATCAACGGTGAGGTGAACCTCTCCAACGTATTGTCCATATTTTCCCGCTGCTGCAAGCTGAACACCATTAACGATTTGACCATCAATCAGCAAATGATGCGTATGTGAGCCTAAGATTACATCGATTGATGGAAGTTCTTGGGCAATTTGACGATCGTCTTGGATACCTAGATGGCTCATCAATACCAAGATGTCTACTTTTGGTCTTAGTTCTTCCACTAATTCAGGCAAAATATCATAAGGGTTTCTGATATCCCAACCATTTGGACTATAAGTTAAGGGAAAAGGAGCCGTCAAAGCCAGTAAGCCGATTTTAGTCTGTTGAGGAGTTTCAATGATCTTGTACTTTTTTGCCCATTTCGGCGGTTGCAACAGATGTTTATCAAACAAATTATCCAATAAAATATCAAAATTTGCCTGATCATAAAGATGATTCAATTGATCCTTGGCATTTCCCACGCCTTCATTATTACCTATCGTCACAGCATCATAGCCTACGTTATTCATTAGTTCAACATTGGCTTGTCCATCGGTTGCTTCTGATAGCGGGTGCCAGCGATCAACAAAGTCACCTAAATCAACAGTGATGGTCGTGGTATTTTCTTTTTTTTCGTTTTCACGCTTTTTTTGCTCAATAAACCTTCTGATTTTAGGCCAGTTTTCTAGATGCGAGTGTAAATCATTCGTATGTAATAGAACTATTTTTTCCATCTTATTCTTTCGCCTCACTTTTCTTTATCATACCATAGGCTTTTTCTTTGTTCACTTTGAAAGATTTTAAAGAAAATCAAATTCCTCCGCTGTGAATAGACTCCATTCTAAACGTTAGCCTTGTGGATAATATCGGATCAAAGTAATAATCAGTCTATCTCTAGCTAGCGATTCGGGGTAGAAAAGTGATGAAAAAATACGTTACAGCAAAACATGATCAATAGATATAATTCTATCGGCATTGCCCATTTATTCGTCAACCAACGTTCAAACAAATCGACAGAAATAAGCCGTAGAATTTCCAGTATACGCAGGACGAATGTCGGAATTCTTCGGCTTATTTCTTAAAACTAACTCTTCTATCACTACTTCTTCAGTAATAATCAAGTAGCAATCAGTTTCTCATTTTTCTCTTTTCAGCCAACTAATTGAAGTTTTTTTAATCAAAAAATTGATTAGATGCAGCTATGCTGATTTGTAGACGATCCAATGGTTCGCCAAACATTCCTGCCCAGCCATCATAGCCAGCAATAGAGGTGCCATCATCACAACATACTCCTAGCCAACCAGCTCGGGCGGTCGTTTGGGAACGGTAGTAGGCTTGCGATAATGTCTTACCTGTAGGTGTTGTATAGTAAAGTTGCACACCATCGATGGCTTCACCAGGATTTCCTGCACATCCATTGACCATATCATTTGGATCACCTTTGCTGACCCAATCTAACCAACCACTTTTTACCGTATGGACTCGATAACGAATCGTTCCCGCATCTACTTTGATATAAAGCATGTCATGTTGATTATTTGGCAATCCTGAAAAACCATTGGAATCGACATCATTGAAATTGGTAATTTCTCCTAACCAACTTCCGCCCAACACACGTAACCCATAGTGAACATTGGTAGAAAAACTTCCCCCATTATTTACCCCTGGTGAATAAGTAAATAAAGGATTGGATTTCGCAATCCCGATTTGCAGACGGTCTAGCGGTTCGCCAAACATCCCTGCCCAACCATCGTAACCGACGATCGATGTTCCATCATCGCAACAAGTTTGTAACCAGTCAGCACGAGCGGTCGTTTGTGAACGGTAATATGCTTGTGAATAAGTTTCTCCAGCAGGTGTTGTGTAATAGATTTGTACACCATCAATCGCTTCTCCAGGATTCCCTGCACATCCATTGACCATATCATTTGGATCACCTTTACTAACCCAATCTAACCAACCGCTTGTCATCGTGTGTACTCGATAACGTAATGTTCCTTTATCAACCTTGATGTATAGCATATCGTGTTGATGATTCGGTAATCCTGAAAAACCATTAGAATCTGAATTGTTAAAGTTAGTGATTTCTCCTAACCAAGCTCCCCCCAACACTCGTAAACTATAATGAACATTTGTCGAAAATGAAGGTGGCGTTGGGTCATTAGTCATTCCTGTTGAACTTGATTGATTAAAACCGCCAGAAAAACGCCAAACTTCATAATAATGAAACCCATTTGCAACGATATAATTTTTATCAAAACGTAATTCTTGAATCGCAGTATTTTTTTCTCCTTGCGTATAGTAACAAGTTGAAGTGATGTTTTTACCACCACCAGTAATCACACCTGTATGTCCAATCGCACCACCTGAATCAGCCATCGAGGACCCACCAGAAAGTAAAACAATATCCTCATCTTTCAGCTGAGAGAGATTGGAAGCGTTTGAATTTCCGACTAAAACTAATACATAACCACATCTTTGGAGATAACCACCAAGGGTAACCGTATTATATAAATAGCTATAAGGAATTCCAGAGCTGTCTTTGACTGCTTGAGTAATACTTCCAGAACAATCTGCCGTTCCATCTGTACCGTTTCTTGAGCCAGTCATGGAATAGGTTATCTGTCCACGATGTTTATTGAACCAATCCACGACTTTTGTTCGGTTTAATTGTTGGTACCAGTATCTAGCTTGTTGCGCTCTTGCTGGTTGGTTTGCATTTGCCGGTCTTTCATAATATTGAATGAAAATATTCGCCAGTTCTTCTGGAGATTTGTTACTTGTCTTAAATTGTTGAAACGTCATAGATATATTATAAAATTGTTGATTGTTTGCTACCTCCCACTCAATACGTTTGCATTGAGAAATGACGTCTTTGTAATTTAATCCATTCGCATTTGCCCAATTGATATATTTAGATGCTGGTGTCCATTGCACTAGTCCGTATCCACCAGACATATTTCCAACAATGTCGCTCTCCCATCGGTCGGCAATAATGCCACTTTCTGATTGCATGTTCCCTAATAATCCAGCAACTGCGGTTTTTGACCAACCTTGACTGACCAAGTAATCCCAAATTGTTTTTGCTGTTTCAAATTGTCCCATAATAGTTGTTCGCTCCTTACTTTCAATCATTTTTTCATATTAGTTGCGCCTTTAAATGTACACAGCTTATTACTTACTGTTATCTTTCATCCTCCTAAAAAATTATTTTGATCATTTGATTCGAATCACATAGATATGTGAGCTATTTTAGTGATTTGTGACAGAAAAAATAAAATCTTTCACTTTTTTCTAAAAAGCTGTGCCTAGGTTGCTTTGTTAGTAAATAAAAAAGTCATTGTCACGTAGTATCTCGGTAAATTCACTTTGATCCTTCCTAATCGTTCTCTGTTTCGTTATTGTTTTGGTTTCATTTTGTCTTGAATTGATTTTAAAATCCCCTCAAAATAAGTCGTTACTTCTGACTCAGCAATATTGGTCAAAATGCTCCCAATCTCAGTGAAAATCAGGCAAGTCGTAAAAACCTTTACTAACGTAAATTCAAAATGAACGCCGTTTTGGATCAACACAAAATCAACGACTCCCGTCAGGATCAATAACACAAAATGACTGAGTTTTTTCCAAAGTCCTCGCCAACTTAGCGTTGAATACCAAACATGATTGACTTTTGCTTTAAGCCAACCTGTTATGAGATCTAATAGAACCACTAGAAAAAAACTGTGAATTAATGCTTGATCACTAGCAAAGACTTTCGTTAATGCCGTCATACTAACACCTCCTTTTAAACGTAATGACTGCGAAAGAAATGCCCTCCATAACAGACATTAGTTTGCAGTTTTGAGTCCCTTGCTTTTAGCTTTCATCATTTGTTTGATACACTATTCTTCTTTTTACATTGTCAGACCTTCCTTTCACTACTTTGCTAAAGATTTTTGTTTCCATTTAGATATGTTGGAAAATAATAAAATTTGTGACAAAAAAAAAGGACTGGGACAAAAGTTGTCTCAGTCTCTTCTAGTATCTCTAAAAACGAATAAACGGTGTTCAAGAAGCAACTCCTCAACAATAAGCCTGAATTTTTCAAAACATGAGAAGCTGTTTCAAAAAATTCTTTCTTATTGTCATCAGAGCTACCCGATGTTTTCACGACCTCTTGTTCACGGTGAGACAAAAGCAGTATCTTCGGAAAATTTGCCGAAATTTACCAAAAATTTGAGAATCACCAAGTAGGTAACAATCAACATCAAAAACTAGTTTTTGTGTTTCTTGTCAATTTTCGGAAATTCCTTCTTATTTCTTGATGCTGAACACTTTTGTCTCAACCTCTTTCAACTTTTCACTGTTCTTAAGTCAACTTATTCGTTCACTATTAAATTTAGAGCTGTCATTTTATCAAGTTCTCTGCTTATTCAAAAAAAGAATTTTACAAAATATTCGTTGTGAATATTTGTAAAATCCATATTTTGGACTAAAGTTAAATTTTATTCCAGGCTTTTTTCTTGTCATTTATTTTAATTATTTTTTACTTCTTCTGCTTTCTTTAAAATCGCATGTGTCAATGTTTCAGAAAAATTGATCTTCAATTCTTTGCCTAATTTATCTGCCCACTTAGGAATAGACACATTTTTACGTTCTCTCTTTTCCATGTCCAGATACTCTTTTATATTAACTGAAACAAGCGTGACAAATGAATCCTCTTTATTGTATGTATTCGTCTGCTCAAAAGGGAAAGAGTTTTCTACATTAATATTGTTTACACTTGAGCTAGACGGCAATTTATTTTCTTCCTCAATATAATAAGACAATTGTAGCCCAAGATAGTCACTAGCCATCTGCATACCGTCGTTTATATCATTTGCTTGTGTTCCGTTTCCATCAATATGTACCTCTTTCGATTATTTATTTTTAGGTCATTGGTATGGAATGCTGTCTTTTCACCAATAACAATTATACTCTATCTATTTACTTCTCTATAAAATACAAATAAAGTACCTAAAAAACTAAAGAGACACTGGTTCATTATACAAAAAAAAACGTAACAAGTAGTAAAGTACTACCTATCACGCTTTTAAGATTCGTTTTAATCAGACACATGGCGGATCCTGCTTAGTGCTGCTTCCTTCCAGATCTGACACGCTTCACAAGCCCGCCATTGTCCTAGCCTTTCGGCAAATAATAGTATACCTGATTTTTTTTTATTTGGCTAGCCTTTTTTTAATTTCTTTTTTCTTAAGCGCAACTCTCTAAAAAAATCCGTTAAAAGTTGGCCACATTCCGTTTCCAAAACGCCTCCTACTACATGGGCTTGGTGGTTAAAGCGTTCATCTGTCAACAAATTCATTAATGTTCCCGCTGTTCCGCCCTTTGGATCATACGCACCGAAGTATACTTCTTTGACTCGAGATAAAATCATCGCACCGCTACACATAGGACAAGGCTCGAGTGTCACATATAATTGGGCTTCTTCTAAACGCCAACTTCCAACATTTTGACAAGCTTCACGGATTGCAATCATTTCCGCATGCGTGGTTGCGTCTTGCGTGGTTTCTCTTAAATTGTAGCCTCTTCCAATGATTTCATCATTTAAAACAACAATCGCTCCAATTGGTACTTCCGCTAATTGTTGGGCTTTCTGAGCTTCTTCAATGGCTAAACGCATCCATTTTTCATGTTTTTCATTATCGATTTCCTTCATTTCCAATCGATCCCCTACTTTTCGTTTTCTTGCTTAACTTTAGCATAAGTCAAAAAGGTTGTAACTAGCTTTTTGTCTTATGGTAAAATAAAATATGAGGTGACTTTGATGGACTTGACAAAACTGATAACACTTTATCCTAATGCACAGAAAAAAAATTCCCCTGCTTCCGATAAAGGAATTCTCTCTTTAGCAATTGATGATTATTTTTTATGGATCGATCAATCGACGATTTCGACACAAGAAACAAATATTTTGAAAGCGTTATTCCCTGTAGCTACTGTCGAAGATAATCATCCATGGTATCATTATCTATTTGAAAATAAACCGCTAGTAGCAGAAGAAAGCTTTCGCATGATTCAATTTCACATTGATCCAAGAGGAGAATTTCTTAAGCGCCAATGGCAAGAAACAATCGGTGAAATGTTTTTCCACTTAGAAGATTTTTTCTTTTATACAGAAACCGATGCTATACTGATTGAAAAAAAATGTCCTAGTTATCTAGAAATTTCTGAGCTAAGAGGTATTTTTCTTTCATTAGATGCAGACTTTGAAATTACTACCCAAGTATTTATTGGCTCATTTCATTTGCCTTCTCCCAATTTTTCAGAACTGTTTTTTGAAGAGCGGAAAATATTTTTTGAAGAAAAAAAGCACTTTGCTTTACATGGTGGCGCAATCTCATTATCGGAGGTGGCTTTACATCATTATACAAAAGGAACAATGAACAACAATCAGTTAATTGCAAGTTATCAGGAGATGGTCAAACGGACAGAAATGGAAGAGATTATTTCAGTGTTATGGAAAAATTTAGGTAATATTAGTTCGACAGCTAAATCACTCTTTCTTCATCGAAATACATTGAAATACAAAATCGAAAAATTCCAAGAACAAACTGGGTTCAACTTAAAAGAAGCAAATGATTTACTGTTTTGTCATTTGCTCTTACTGCAAGAACAAACACATTGAACACAAAAAGCGAAAGTATTCGTTCATGAGACAAACCAATAATGTTTGTCCCATTTTCTAATACTTTCGCTCTTTTTGTACTTTTAACTTTACTTTTTTTGTTGCATCACATGATTTTATCAACGTAATGGAGTAAACGGTCTTTCACATCTTCCGTTGATCCTTTTAGAGAATCTCCGTAGACAGAAATTTTCTTTTTGCCTGACTTGATCTTCGCCAGGATTCCCATCAAAGAATCTAAATCACTATCCGATAAATGTTCAACGATATCTAGTAGTTTTTCGTTTCCATCAAATGTCTCATTAACGAACTTTTTTACTTTTGCCCGGTTCGTCAAATGATGGATTTTTTCAATGACTTTTCCCGAAACAACTACTGCTGTCGCTACGCTTGCTGCTGCTGCGACACCTAATCCAATTGTTACTTTTGTTGATGTTTTCATCATTATCAGCTCCTTTTATCTATATTAATCATAGCATAGATAAAAAGATAAACGAACTATTTACCCTTTTTCACTTTCAAAATCGCCGAAAGATAAAACGCTGCCACCAATTTTTCTGATCATCTATATGAAAGGACGCTTCAGCATCGTTTCATCCATTTACTTAGGGGAATATTCAATATTTGTTAATACTTCAGGCAAGTTCTCTTCCAACTCAGCCAATTTATTCCACATCAATGTCATTGTTTCAAAAAATTCATGAGAAGATCGATCTGAGTTCAAACTGCCTAATGCATTGAGCCAAAGTAATTCTAATAAGTAAGGCTCTTTGATCCCAGTATGTTCTTTGACATATTCTGAAAACGCACGTTTAAACAAGGAAGCCATATCTAACTCAGACTTAATCACTACTCCACGAATGCTTTCATGGATTGAAAAGAACTCTTTTAGTAGATGGACGATACTGAAGAAATCATCAATGACATATTCTGATAAATAGCGATCAAAACAGATCGTTATTTCTTCAAGTATTTTTTCTTTTAATATACGTATTGATTTAAAGTGGGCATAAATCGGATAAGTGGAACAGCCACAAAAAGAAGCTAAACTCCTAGCTGTTATCTTTGATAAGCCATTTTCTTCAGCATATACCATACTTTTAAAGAGTAAATACTCTTTGCTAAAATTTGTTACTCTACTCATACAATTCTTCCTTTCTCACTTTTGATCATTTTCTTTTAAAAAGACATTATTTTTAGTCATCTCTAAATTAAAGGCATTATTATTTAGAGGACAGTACTAATCCCCCATTAAAAATAACAACATAACATCAAAAAAATATATTTAGGTACAATTTCAACAAGAAGCTTATTTTATTAATAACTTTCTTCAATACTCAAAACCCAACATAACAAAATCAGCTAAATAACAATGTTTTTGTTATATAAATTGATTATTTAATCTGTTATAACTTGACAAAATGAGCGAAAAAAACAACAATAGAATAAACGATTGTTATATACCATTTAAATAACAACATGCACATACAACAACTACTACTATGTGAGAATAACATACATTAAAAACTCTTTCCACTCACAGTTTATGTCCTCCCATGGACAAAAAATAAAAGGAAAAGGAGCAACTTATGTTAACGGACGCAAAAAAGAAAGAATTGTTAGTATTCTATACCATTGTTCAAACCAATAAATGTTCCTTACGTGAATTATCTCAGGTTCTATCAATCCCTAAGAGAACGATCAAAGAAATCATCCGCAAATTAAACGGGACTATTTTTCAACAACTAAGTATCCCTAGATTCATTTACTCAACTGCCAAAGGCGAATTGAAATTAGATTCACAACATAAAGATGAAAAAATGGCGATCTTTCATTATATAAAATTGTTTTTCCTACGCGAATCAAATCGTTTTAATTTTTTATTGTTACTTTTTGATTCGCCACACAGCCGTGTTTCAAAAAAAATATTACTGGAAAAGTTGTACATATCTCCTTCTTATTTAGAAAAACTAACTAATCAATTAAACAAATCACTTAAAAAGTTCCATCTGCAAATCATCTCTCGCCAAAATTGTTACATTTTGAAAGGCGATGAATTATCGATTAGAATTTATATGTATTTCTTTTTTTCTGATGCTTTTCAGGGGATTGATTGGCCTTTGACAAATATGAAACTTTCCCAAGTAAAGCATACTCATTTATCCAATGAGCTTTTGATGACCAAGAAAACATCAAAGATACAAGAAAAAGTTTACTTATTAGTGGCAATCTTTTTAATGCGATCTGCTCATCATCAATTACCAGATGCTAGCCTCTTAGAAAGCTATGAAACAATGAAAATTTTAACTTCTACAAAAGATTTTAGCGGCGAATTGAAAAAACAATTGTCCCAATCCTTGCCTGAAAGTCTTGTCCAAAATGAAGTACTATACTTTAATTTTTTACTTTGCTATTTTTTTCCTAACCTCATTCCCGAACAACAAAAAACACTCTTTGGTTATGAGTTTTCTAAAAGTAATCATTCGCTTTGTCGACAAGTTTCTTTTCTGATCAAAAAAATAGCTGAGTCATTTCCTTCGATATCTGCTGGTGAAAAGAAATATTATTACCATTATTTGATTATGATGCTGACGACGTTTATTTTTTTATTCCAAGAAAAAATCGATTACTTCCATGCACTTTATTATCCTTCTGAAAATATGAAAATCGATGCCTCGGATCAACGATTAAAAAAAATACAAATGATCATCGCTGACACGTTTACTTCTCAACCAAGCCAAAATTTACTGCACGAACATCTTAGTCGCCTGATCTATACACTTTTAAAATCGGAAGAAAATAAAAAATTAGCGATACATCTACAGATAAGCAAGGTCTTTTCGGGAAACTACCACATCGAAAAATTATTAAAAAATATTTTTAATCATCAGTTTTTACAAATCACCGAAAACCCTGAAGAAGCTGATTTAATCGTCACTGATTGGTTCGATACCCAACAACAAACGGCAGATATCTTTTATCTTGACCCTGAACGTGAAGATGAACTTTGGCTCCATTTATTCCATCTGATACAAAGACTCCACCAAAAATAATCCTTTTGTTTCCTTAAGCTGGAAAATAGCTGAAACAAGCCAAAAAAGTATAGGACAACCTGTTGTCCTATACTTAACTATTATCTTGATAGATAAACCTATCTTATTCAACTCTTCACGTTTGAACCAGGTCAAAGCGGTTTAACGATAATTACTTACGATTTTTCATTGCTAGTAAGGACCTTAATAATGTCCCATGTACTAGTCTCTACGATTACCACCGAATAATAAGATCAAACGAAGCAATTGTAAGAAAGTGGCAAGTGCTGCAGCTACGTATGTCAATGCTGCGGCAAAGAGTACGTGTCTAGCCATTGGTACTTCTTCTGCTGTCAGAAGACCACCTTCGCTTAGAATTTGAATGGCTCGTCTGGATGCATTAAATTCGACTGGTAATGTAACTAGCTGAAACAAAAGCGCAAGTGAAAAAGCAAAAATACCGACGTTGATCAATGTATCATTCCAGCTCAGTAAAACACCAATCAAAATCAATGGAAATGAAATCATCGAACCAAAATTAGCCACTGGAACCAGTGCGGCACGAATCTTTAGTGGCGCATAACCAACAGCATCTTGTACCGCATGCCCACATTCATGGGCAGCAACACCAATTGCAGCTACCGAAGTAGACTGTGCCGTTGCTTGTGATAAGCTCAACATTTTATTTCCTGAATTATAATTATCGGTCAAATCTCCTGCAATTTGTTGGACACCGACATCATTAATTTGTTGACTTTGTAAAATGTATTGCGCTGCTTGAGTACCCGTCACGTTATTCTTACTTCTGATTTTGTCATATTTACGAAAAGTACTGTTCACATAAGCTGAGGCAATACCGGAAATAACTAATCCGATGATCACTAACAAAAATGTAGGATCAAAAAAGCCATACATGCCATATCCATACATGATAAATCCACTCCTTTTTATTTTAACTTATTTTACCATGAGTGATCTAAAAAGAAGGTGAAAATACCTTGAGTGTATTAGAGTTTTTTAACAAATTCTGATTTTAATTTCATCGGTCCAAATCCATCGACTTTACAATCAATGTTATGGTCGCCTTCCACTAGACGAATATTTTTCACTTTTGTTCCTTGTTTGATGGCACCAGATGCACCTTTCACTTTTAAATCTTTGATCACTGTCACACTATCGCCTTCTGCCAAAGGATTACCATTAGCATCAAGAACGATCAAGCCATCTACTTGGTCCTGTTCTTCATTTGTCCATTCATTTGCACATTCAGGACAAATAAATAATCCTCGATCTTCGTAAGTGTATTCAGAGCCACATTGTGGGCAGTTTGGTAATGTCATCTTCTTTCTCCTTTAAAAATAGCGTTGAACATTATTGTAACGGATAACGTGTCTTTTGAAAAGAGAGACTTGTGATTTTTAAAACAAAGTTTAGTAAAAATCATTTTTACAACGAACAACTCTCTCTTCTAAAATAGTTACTATCTTTGATACGCATGACAAATCTCTTTGATTTCGTCATAAATTTCTGCCACTTCCGCTAAATCTTTCGCACTTGCTCCACTTGCGAGCGGGTGGCCACCACCATGATGCTTTTTCGCTAATTCATTAATGATCGGACCTTTCGAACGTAACCGTACACGGTAATATCCTTCTGGTTGTTGCACAAAGATTCCCCAAGCTAATACCTCATCAATGACACCAGGCAAGGAAACAACAGCTGCTGTTTCAGAATCATCAATTCCGTATTGCGAAAGGAGTTCTTGTGATAAAATCACTTTTCCTGCGCCATTTTCATCAACCTGGATATTTTGGTATAAATAACCTGAAATTTTAGCAACTTTCATCGGCATTTGTTCAATTTCACGATTCAATGCACTGGCATCAAAAGGATAACGTCTTAAATCTGCTGCAATTTCCAACGTCCTGGCGGTTGTAGCTGGATATAGGAAGCGTCCTGTATCTCCTACAATCCCAGCATAAAGCAAACGCGCTGCACTGGTATTCAACGTTAACTCATTTGGAAACATGAGGGCAAACTCCGTAATCATCTCACTACAACTGCTGGCTTTCGTATCGACCCAGACCAGATCACCATACGGTTCATCATTTGGATGATGATCAATTTTTATTAATTTCTCACCTAACTTAAAACGATCATCACTGATTCTAGGTGCATTTGCTGTATCAGTGACAATGACCAAAGCTCCTTCATACACTTGATCATCAACTATTTGCATTTCTGCTAAAAAGCGCAAGCCCTCCACAGTTTCCCCGACTTGGTAAATTTCTTTTTGAGGAAACGTTGCTCTTAAAATCTCTGCTAAACCTACTTGAGAACCTAAAGCATCTGGGTCAGGACGTTGATGTCGATGAATGATGATTCGATCATATTTTTTTATTTCTGCTAAAATTTCAGATTGGACAGTCATTATTTCCCTGCTTTCTATGAACGTTCCATTACTTGGCAAACAACGATTGCCTTGGAAACGATCGTATTTTCGATATATACTTCAATGTCTAGTTTGGCTGATCTCCGACCAATTTCAAGCACTCTCGGACGAATATCCAATTCGCTTTCAAGTTGGATTAAACGTAGATAATGGAGACTCATCTGTTCGATCATGATATTTCTGCGTTGATTTAATACCATGGTTTTTTGTGCAACATCAGAAAGGATCTCACTTAATACACCAAATGAAATCGTACCGACCCCATTGACCATTTGAGGGGTAACCATAAATTTAAACTTTGGATTTGCCAAAAGATTCCCGTCTCGGTCTCGATCGATCGTTTGGATTCCTCCTGAGATTTGGTCAGAGATCGTATCTGCAATTTGCGGTTGTCGCTGAACTAACTGCATGGCTTTCATCACATCTTGCCGAGTAATCAGCCCTTCAAGTGTCAAATCATCCGAAACGACTGGCATGACTTCTAAACCATCCCAGATCATTTGATGACTGACAGAAGCAACACTCATGGTTTTTTTCACACTGATCGGGTCTTTTGTCATGACCCGCTCAATTACTTGTGTATCTGCTTTACCAAGTACATCTTTAGCAGTAATAATTCCCATCAAGCGCATGTGACGGTTCACTACTGGAAATCGTGAATGGTGCGTTTCCTCTGATAGTTTTTGATAATCGGCGATCGTATCTGTTTGTAGCAGGTAGTGTGTCTTTTCTGCTGACATATAGATATCACTGACAAGCATAATGTCTTTTTTAATCAATTGATCACTCAAAGCACGGTTGATCATCGTTGCTACGGTAAAGGTATCATAAGTCGTACGAAGAATCGGCATCGCTAATTCATCTGCTAAGCGAGCAATCTCGGGGGTAGTGTCAAATCCACCAGTAATCAGCACGGCGGCTCCATCTTCTAAAGCTAATTTTTGAACTTCCGAGCGGTTACCGACGATCATCAATGATCCTGGTGTGATATAGCGTTCCATCGCATGTTTCGTCATCGCACCGATCACAAATTTATTCAATACTTTGTCTAATCCTGTTGCGCCTCCCAATACATCTCCTTCAATGATCCTGACGACTTCCCCAAACGTTAGTCGTTCAATATGTTTTTTCAATTTTCGCTCAATCCGGATTGTTCCGACACGTTGGATCGTTGAAACTAATCCGATATTTTCAGCATCCTTGATGGCACGATAGGCCGTTCCTTCACTTACGTTTAATTCTTTTGCTATACTTCTGACTGAAATACGATTTCCAACCGGTAAGCTTTCGATATATTCTAAAATCAAGTCATGTTTCGTCGCCATATCTTTAACCTACACTTCCAGCGTTTCAGAAACGCTCATTATTTTTCCTTCGTTCCCTGCCAACTTCTCAATAAATAGTTGAGGATCTTGTTGGATAACAGGAAATGTATTGTAATGGATAGGAACGACTAGCTTAGCGCCAATCCGTTTTGCTGCTCTCGCTGCATCTTCTGGTCCCATTGTAAAATTATCACCAATTGGTAAAAAGGCAACGTCAATGGTAAATTGTTCGGCAAGTAAAGCCAAATCACTAAAATCAGCGGTATCTCCTGCGTGATAGATCGTTTTTCCTTCCGCTTGGATCACAATCCCACTAGGTTCGCCCATATAAAGCGGTGTGCCAGCTACCTCATAACTTGAGCTGTGCTGAGCAGGAACAAATTTTACGATCCCAAATGGAAATTCATATTTTCCACCAATATTCATCCCATGTCCTTTGGCACCTAACTGTTCCGCATAATTTGTAATCTCAACAATGCTGATAATCGTTGCATCATTTTGTTTAGCAATCGGCACCATGTCTCCTACATGATCGTTGTGCCCATGAGTAACTAAAACCCAGTCTACTTCTACCTTATCCACTGTTAAATCTGTTAACGGATTGCCTGTAATAAACGGGTCGATAATCAAGCGTTCACCATTTTTCATTTCGATCGACACACATGAATGTCCGTGATAAGTAATTTTCACTTTTCTCACTCCTTTTACTTTCTTTCATACATTAAATAAACCGATTTCATTTAGAGAATAATCCTAAATAATAGTACAGTACATACGTAATCATTGTAACAGATAATACAGTTTGTACCAAGTGGCAAATCAGCTCAAACCACTCTAAGTACGCTACTCCACTAACTCTGCATACGTAAAAGGAACTATTTTTTCGAAGTCTGTTCTAGCGATCTTAATGCTTCTGCCAATTTCGCCACTTGACATGACCAACATTTGCTTTTCTTTGAAAGATGCATCAACTAAAAAAAGATAATCTGGGTGTTTACGATAAATGCCGATCGGTGTATTTGCACCATGTGGATAACCAGTAGATGCCATCACAAAATCCATTCCGGGAAAACCGACTTTGTGATCACCAGAAATTTTCCTGGTTTTTTTGTAATCTAAATGTTCCGACAATGGAACAACGGCAATGATTACACCTGTTTTATCCCCTTTCAAAACTAATGTTTTACAAACACTGTTTTGATCAATCTGTTTTCGCTTGAGTATTTTTCGAAAATCATTCAATTCTGTCTGATTAAATGTCAGAGCTTCGTAAGAAATTCTTTCTTTTTCTAAATATTCTTCTACTTTTGTTTTCATCTACTATCTTCCTTCCATTTCCTTCTCTTTTATTTTACAAAAAAATAGAAAAAAAAGAACGAGCAAGAACTTTGGTTCAACTGATACAAAAAATGGTATGGAAAAGTCACCTCTTTAAAAGATTACGACCTTTTCCACACCATTATTGTTTCAATTATTTTTTGCCTCTACGTTGTGTTGCTTCCATGATCACTGGTAAAATCACTGGACGACGTTTTGTTTGTTCAAATAGGTAGCGTCCTAATTGATCTCGAATGTCTTGTTTTAATTTACTCCACTCAAAGTCGTTACTTTCCAAGTGTTTTTCCACGATTTCTTCGATCATCGTCCCACTTTCTTTCATCAAATCACGACTAGCTTTGACATAAACGAAACCGCGAGATGTGATTTGTGGTTTTGAGACGATTTTCTTTTCACGGCGACT
The DNA here is from genome assembly GCF_040887125.1 of Enterococcus sp. C74. NCBI lineage: Bacteria > Bacillati > Bacillota > Bacilli > Lactobacillales > Enterococcaceae > Enterococcus > Enterococcus sp. C74. Next base: position 23,475 of record NZ_JBFOFA010000005.1, read on the forward strand.
AATAGTAACTACAGCTACAAAGATACCATCTTCTGACAAGATTTTACGGTCACGTAACACAATATTACCAATATCACCAATTCCTAAACCATCGATCATCACATTTTCAGCACTGATCGTTCCAGCGACACTCATCCGTTTATTTTTATATTCCAACACATCACCACGTCCTGTGATGTAAATGTTTTTGTAAGGGATCCCGACGGCATGAGCTAAATCAGCATGAGCAGCTAATTCACGATATTCACCTTGAACAGGAATAAAATAAGTTGGTCTCATCAAATTAAGCATCAACTGAAGATCATTAGGATTCGCATGTCCAGACACTCGCATGTTCTCAGAGATCAATTTGACCGTACCACCTGCACGATAAATGATATCTTCTGTTTTAGCTACCATCGTTTCCATCGCAATACTTGGAGTAGTTGTGATATAGACTAAGTCGCCTTCTTCGATTTTGATATTACGGTGGGTTTTATTGGCCATTTTTTGCAACGACTTAATTGGTTCACCCATCCGTCCAGTTTCTAAAATGATGATTTCTTCTGGTTTGTATTTCTTCATGTCCTTCAAGGTCACAAGCAAATCTTCACTCGGAAGTTGTAGTTTTTCCAGACGCATTGCTGTTCGGATGATCCGTTCAAAATCTTGCCCTGTCAATACTACTTTTCTTTGTGCCTTTTCGGCTGCATCCAAGACTTGTTGAACCCGCTGTAGATTACTTGCCACACAAGCAACGATGATTCTACCTTCCCAATACTTGATCGTATCGAAGACTTCATCCGCAATCTGCAGCTCTGATGCTACAGGAACTGAGTTTTCAGCGTTCGCTGATTCACTAAGTAATGCCAATACGCCTTCTTTACCGATTTCTGCCAAACGAGCATAATCAGTTTGATACATTGGAATAGCTGTCTGATCGAATTTAAAATCGCCTGTGTAAACGATACTGCCCTCTTTGGTTTTCAAGTTGATCCCGACTGAGTCTGGAATCGTGTGGGTGGTTCGGAAAAAGCTGACGATCGTCTCGCCAAAATCAATCTCCGTGTGTTCATCGACTACATGGAAATCTTTGAAACCTTTTGCTGCATCATTTCGTCCCACACTCAATTTAGCAAGCTCGATCGTTAACTCGGTTCCAAATACTGGTACAGAGAGCTTAGAAAGTAAATAAGGTAACGCTCCGATCGCATCTGCATGTCCATGTGTCAAAAAGACTCCCGCTACCCGATCAATGTTTTCTTCCAGATACGTAAAGTCAGGAATGACTACATCAATACCTAACAATTCGTTTTCAGGATATTTTAAACCACAGTCTAAAACAAAAATATCTTCTCCCACTTCAGCGATGTACATATTTTTTCCATTTTCACGTACGCCGCCTAAAGGGATAATTTTAATGGTACTCACAAATTTCACCTCTTCTTATGATGTCCAAGTTTAAAGACATCGATTCTCTTCTTTAACTAAATAGATGATTCATCTCAATGAGCAACTCACAAAATTTTAGCTGACTTCTTCTATTGCTTAGCAAGAAAAAGCAGCTGATTGACAGTCCTCTTGTTTATCTTCTGCCATTTTTGAATAAGTTTCATTAAAGCGATGAATCGATTATTTTTAACACAAAAGTCGAAAGCAATGGATTCGACTACTCCCCATCATTATACAACAAATTAGATAAATCGCTAGCATCTGCTATTTTCAAGAAAAAAAGCCTGGTTTTATAAAGCACAACCAATCTTGCCTCAAGTCGTTGATTAAAACAGTCTCAATTTAACAAACTGTCTACTTTTATCCGTTCTTCTGTTACAAACATACTCCGTCTATTTTACCATATTTTTAGGAATAACTATAGTAGGATTTTCGATCTCAATAAAAGCTTTCTTACTACAAATCACTTCAAAGCTCTATTAAGTTCATTGACTTATAATTATACTTATCATAATTCGAGAGAGTACATCGATAGATTTGCTGAAACGCATACTAAAAAAAGACGGTAGAATTGGTATCGTGGCGCACCTCAAAAGTTCGTTTACTAACTATAAGAGGTGCAAAACACAATAAACCAAATCTATCGTCTTTTACAATCAATCTTCCTTAAGAACTCGCTTTGGACAAAACCAGAGGATCATTCTCAAAGTTTTAACCAAACTTCTCTTTTGGAGAAACTATTTTTTATCATCTTTTTTGGAGAATTTTTCTTTGACATCTTCAAAGCCTTCTTTGATATCATCGCCTAAATTACGAGCTTTTTCTTTGATATCAGCACCAAGTGATTGTGCTTTTCCTTCAGCTTCTTTGCTTTTATCATCTGTTGCTTTACCGTAAGCTTCTTTTCCTTTACCAACTACTTTGTCTTTTGCATCTTCAGAACGTCCTTTTAAATCTGCCATCTTAATTCCTCCCTTAAATTTCTCATTTCTAACTATCTAACTATCTAACTATTATCAGGGTATCATCAACTTGAAAAACAGACAAACAGTATGCTCTTAGATCGTTTTTTCAAAGGTTCCCCACACTTTAACTTCTTTGTTTTCAACCATTACTTGTCCTTTGGCGATCACTGTTTCGATGGCTAAGGTTTCTTTGTCAAGTATACATAGATCAGCATCGTTCCCTACTTTGATTGTTCCTTTTCGCTCCAGCTTTAACACACGAGCGGGATTGACTGTGATTGCTCGCAAGGCTACTTCAAGTGGAATCTCTTCTTTTTCTACCGCTTCTTTGATACCTACCAGTAGTGATTTTGCGCTTCCGACACCCATACCAAGAAAGTGATTTTTTTCATCAAAGTAAGGTAAACTTCCTTGTCCATCAGATGACATTGTAAAATGATCAAGGGAAACGCCAGCTTCGATCAACTGTTTTAAAGCTTTACTAAAGCGGACTTCCCCATCTGTTCGTTCCCAAAAATCAGGATCTTCGCTCGCTGTGAAGTCAATTGTCCCACCTTTTTTCGCAAACTCGATACAAGCTGTTAAAAGTTCTGGCGTGCGGTTGGCATGGGTAGGTAAAAATTGCGTAATCGGAATCTCGGTTTCCTCAACTACCCTTGTTAATAACTCTAGTTTACGTTTTCCTCCACCTAAATGGACATTGACGATACCAGCTTTACCAGACAACATACCTCCTACTCGGGCATCAGCAGTTGCTCGAGAAAATTCTTCAAATGTAGGCTGAGATGATCGATGGTCAGAAACAGCAATTTCGCCAATTCCGATGATTTTATCAATTGTCAAAAAATCTTTGATGATTGAGTCCGTAACGGTTTTGATTGGTAATCGATAAGAACCTTCATAGACGTAAGTTGAAATTCCTTCTGCTTCTAAGCCTTTTGCCTTACTGATAAGCGCAGTCATGTCACGACCTTCACCATCTGTTCCCAAACACCCAACAACTGTTGTTACACCTGCTGTCGTCAATTGGCTTAAAGTTACTTCTGGCGTACGATTTTGAAAACCGCCCTCTCCACCTCCACCTAAAAGGTGAAAATGGCAATCAATAAAGCCCGGTGTCAACACTTTCCCACTACCGGAAATTTCTTCCACTTCTAACTCAGCATAGCCACCGGTCAACGCTTCTTCAAGCGCAATAATTTTATCCCCGGCAATCAATACATCCATGACCCCTAAATAATCTGGTGCATAGACCTCAATTTGACGAATGATTTTCATTTGACTTCATCCTTTCTGATACCGATATTTTGGTTTTCTTTGTTTCAAAAGTAACTATTTTTATTATAAAAAAGCCGAAGAATAATGAAAATAAGACAAACTATTTTCAGTCTCTTCGGCTTGCTTTCTATAAATCAACTTTTTGGCTAGCAAGTTTGAAAAAGCATCGAGTTCCTCTGTCATCAGAAAAAATACGATTCGTGGATTCTTCACTAGCCTTAACTTTATTGCTTCGCTATTGTAAGCCGATTGCTATCGCAATCATGATAAAGATAGTACCTAGGACAAAAAAGAATCCTTGCATTTTGATTTGGAATCTTGCCCATTTTGCCCACTCGATACGTGCAACACCTAAGACACCAATCAAACTAGCTGATACAGGGGTAAAGGCATCCATAAATCCAGCGCCTAATTGATAAGCTAATACAGCTACTTGACGAGAGACCCCTACTAAGTCAGCAAGTGGTGCCATGATTGGCATCGTTAACGCCGCTTGACCAGAATTGGATGTCACGACTAAATTAAACAGGCTTTGGAAAATATACATTGCCCACGCTCCGATAGCCGCTGGTACTCCTGCTAAAGCTGTACCGATACCATGTAGAATGGTGTTTAAAGCAGAAGGAACAGAAGCATCTGAGCCACCTAATACTAATAAGATCCCTTTTGCCATCCCTACAACGATTGCTGTTCCAGCTAGATCAGCAGCACCCGATTGGAAAGAAGAGGCAATATCATTGATCCGCATGCCATCCAATTTGAAGATTACTGCAATGATCCCTGCGACTAATCCCATAACAAAAAATTGTGAAGCAATTTCTGGGATATAATACCCTTCTTGCGTAACACCCCAAACGATCCAAACCAATACGATGAGCATTTCAAGTAAAATCAATTTGTGTCCCAACATAAACGCTTTTTTCTCGTCGGTTGTTTTTTTCAAATGACTTCTGAAATAATCATCTGATTTATACGTCAATGAGCTTTCAGGGTTTTTACGGATTTTCTCCCCATAAATCATCAAATAGCCAGCAGATAACGCTGTGATAACGACCCACATGATCAATCGGAACGTCGCACCCGATAACACTGGAATGCCAGCGATCCCTTGAGCAACTGCTACACTAAACGGACTCATCCAGGAAGTCGCATTTCCGACTTGAGAGGCGACATACGTGACTGTTACTGCAACGATCGAGTCATAACCAAGAGCTATCACAAATGGGACCATCACCATAGAAAAAGGAATGACTTCCTCTGCCATGCCGAATGTCGCGCCACCGAATGAAAAAGCAAAAAATAATAGCGGTAAGGCTAAACGCTCCAGTCCCCTTGTCTTACTGATGAAAGCATAGATCCCTGCATCAATTGCCCCGGTGCGCATGATAATTCCAAAAGCACCACCAACAACTAAAATAAGCGCAGCGATTCCGACAGCCGATCCATACTTGTCTCCTGAAACTAACCCTTCAAAGACAAAATTCAAAAATCCGAAACCACCAAAATCATCGGTCCCCCATACTCGAGCCGTTTTATGGAGTTTTTTTGAAGTATCATAAATGCGTTCGCCAAATTGGTCATAAAGTACATCATCTGTTAAAGAGATTTCATCTAACTTTTCTTGCGTTAATTTCTTTTCACCTTCAGAAATCACTTCTTCTAACCCTTTTTCAGGGACTTTTAATTTCTCTCTTTCCGTCGGATCATTTTGTAACTTCTCTAATTGATCAAATACATAGGAGCGATCCAAGGCATAAGCATAACGAAATGAATCTTGGCGTAATACAGTTCGCGTACTTGTTTCTCCATTTGCATCTTGGTATTCGATATCTTGTGTACTAAATTTTCCTGCTGGTACAATAAATGTCAGCAACCAAGCAAGGATAACCACTCCAAAAATGATGACATAAGTATGGGGTGTCGTCATTTTTGTGAGATCCCGTTTGGATTTCCCCGAAGACACTTGCTTCTTCACTATGAAGTCTTCCTTTCTATCTTTAATTTTTTATGAATAAAACAATCAATATCAGATTAGATTATACAGCAAAAAAACGCTAAACACATTAATTATCTATTAAAGCAATCTTTTTTATTTTTGTTAAAAGCAACCAAAAAAAGTTAAATAATTCTCTTGTATTTTGTGATGCAAGGATATAATTAATTAGTTTCATATGATATCTTTACTTGTTTTATTATTTATGAAGAAAAACCAATTATATTTTATCATTTTTAAAATATGTATATTTTTTCAACATTCGATATAAATAGAATTTTTTATTCATTATTTATCCGAAAAAAAACGAATAAAAAAACAGATAGTCTATGAGAAAAAATAGCTGCTTCAGACTTTTTTTAATCTATAAACAATCTTCATTGCAATAATCATAACTAATGTACTATAATTGCAATGTAAAGAGTTTTGGGGAAGACTCTTTCATCAACGTGTATTAAGAGACAAAAAAGAATTCACTTGAATTCTTTTTTGTCTCTTCTTTGTGATATTTTGCTTGTTTTAACTATTGAAAAAAGAGGTTACCTTGCACTACTTTTTACACTAACACTTAGAAATCGCCGAATGTTCCTAGTTTTATTCAAAGGTGTCCCTTTTTCATCTACTTCAAGGCAATGTTTCCATTCATTCTATTTTTACGTTCCCTAACGAATCAGCTGGCAGACTGTAAAATATAGGGTTTGCTGCAATAGTAATATGGTAGCGATAGAGGAACTATCACAAAGAGCAAGCTCAACTTCTGACAATGATAAAGCGGTATCATTCATTTGTGCATGGTTATCCAATACTAGGTCAGCAAATTCAAACAGTCGCAACCCATTACTGTGTTGTGATTTGATACTTCGCGAGAGATCAAATCCAGTAACAATAATCAGTAAATGACCATTTGACTTGATCCATTGAGCTAACTCCACAATACTTGGATCCCTGCCTTCATTGGAAAGAAGTAGAAAAATATCTGCTTGTTTGACAGAGAGCTGATCAATGATCGCTTTTCCTGTTCCTTCCAAAGTTTCATATATCCCATTTGCCGGATTTTCAATTAACTTGCCCGGTATCATTTCAGGTAAATGCTCCCAAAACTCAAATGCTATCCCGCTTAGTGTACGACTAGCAAAGATTTGTAAACGTCCACCTAATGAAACTTGACGAGCAATTAAAGAAGCAGCTTGAACCATCAAGGGTTCTTCGATTCTTAATTTCTTTTCTAGTTGCTGATAATAATCAAAATAGCGTAAACTCATTTATTTCTCCACCTTTAATTTCACAACAAAAACAGCAAGTGCGCTAAAACATAAAAAAAGAAATCAGTTAAGACGTATCAACCTTTTGCTTGAAAATGAAAGATAAAAAAAGGCATTGAGCATACTGCCCAATACCTTGACATAGTAAATAAACGAGCTACCGACCATCGAAAAACCGACACAAGGGTAGAAATCTCCCCAGAAATTAGGTACAATAAATACGGTCGATGCCTTGCATTGACTATGGCAAATGATCGGTCAGGGTGTATACGTGTGACTGGTCATTCCCTGATAGTTAGTTGCCGCTAACTATTAGGGAGCCTTTTTTTATTCTGCTGTTTCTATCTTCAATCATTTTAAGTAATCTATCAGACAAGTGCAAGTCCGAAAAAATAAAAAAACCATGGTCTGTTTTCTTGACATATAAATCAACTTTTTTAACTGAACAAGAATCCTATCACGATAGGATTCTTGTTTTTAGATTTATTTTTTAACAATGATAACAGCCAATATCTACTTAAATAAATAAATTTGCCGTCCACAATTAAACATGTCATGATCATTTTTTGTTTAGCCTACCAGGATGACTCTCCCCTACTGCTTTTTGCTAACTCCCATTCCTTAAATGGTATACTCAGACCCTAAAACCAGACAAAAAAGCAACCGCTCATCCAAATAAAATGGATTTAACCAGCGATTGCTTTGTTCTAACGAAAAACTCAAGCGAGCAATAACCGTAGTTGCAAGCTACATGGATCAACTTTCTTAACTCACTGCTTTTAGCGTTTATCTGATCGTTTTGTTCTGCGATGAGAAGCCGTGTGTCTGCCTTTTTTGCCGATATGAATGCCTCTAAAGAAATAAGGGATAAAGATGATGAAATAACCTATGATAAATATCAAAGCAAAAATCATAGCTTCCCACGCACCTAAAGCAAGTTCAAGCATAACACTTAAAATAGAAATTGTTGCTAAATACCAGATAAAAATCAATAATTTCTCTTTTTTTCTAGCCATTTGAATGAAAACATATCCACAAATTAGCACCAATGGAGTCAAAAACAACCAGTTATTTCCTTCCATCAGCCATTTCAATCCATCAAGAAGTGTTTGACCGATTGTAATCAATTTTCCCATACAAAGCTACACACCTTTTCTGTATTTAAAAGTCAATTTTGCCATAACTCTTTTATATTACTACATAATAAGAAAAATGACGTTTATTTTAATAGCTAACAAAAAGTATTTTACTAAAATTTAAGCAACGAACTAGATAAGACCAAGTAAAAGTACCTTAGTTTAGAAATTATAACTCTTTACTAAGTTGTATCAGATACTCTTTAAGGGCAGCGCCGATTTCTGGATGTTGTAACCCATAATCAATATTGGTTCGCATGTAACCATATTTATCACCAACATCATATCGTCTCCCTTTAAAATTTCTTGCATAGACTTTTTGATGGCGATTTAATGTATCAATCGCATCCGTTAATTGTATTTCATTGCCCGCACCTGGTGTTTGCGTTTCGAGTATTGGAAAAATGTCTGGTGTTAATAAATAGCGTCCAATAATGGCAAGGTTACTAGGCGCCTCTTGAGGAGTAGGTTTTTCTACCATTTTTCTTACTCGATATAACCCAGTTTTTTCTTCCTCTCCAGGATCAATGATTCCATATTTTCCTGTATCTTCTGGCAAAACTTCCATCACTGCAATCGTTGATGAATGAGTTTCCTCGAAGTCCATCATTAGCTGTTTTGTCAAAGGGACTTGATCCACCATCAAGTCGTCCCCTAACATGACAACAAATGGTTCATCTCCTACAAATGCTTTGGCCTGAAGAACTGCATGCCCTAATCCTTTAGGGTAAGATTGTCGGATAAAATGAAGATTAACAGCTTCCGTTTCCTTGATGGTACTTAATAAATCGAGTTTTCCCTTCTCACGCAGATTTAATTCCAATTCAAGGTTAGCATCAAAATGATCTTCGATAGGACGTTTTTCTTTCCCAGTAACAATTAAAATATCTTCAATCCCAGATTTTAACGCTTCTTCAACAATGAATTGGATCGTTGGTTTGTCAACAATAGGAAGCATTTCTTTAGCCATTGCTTTTGTCGCAGGTAAAAAACGCGTGCCTAAACCACCTGCAGGTATGATTGCTTTCTTAACTTTCATACACCCCGTCCTTTCATTTCAATATAAGCCCTTAGCTTAATGAAAATTCATTCTCTATTTTACCATCTCGCAACATGATTTCTTTGGCTGCTTGTTTGATGTCTTCTCCATTATATAATACATTGTAGATTGTCTGTGTGATCGGCATCTCTACCCCTAGTTGTTCCGCTAATTCAACCGCAGCTTTAGTGGTAGAGACTCCTTCAACCACCATTCCCATATTCTCAAGTACTTCTTCTAATTTATGTCCTTGACCAAGCAAATTTCCTGCTCGCCAGTTACGAGAATGAACACTTGTACAAGTCACGATCAAGTCACCTACACCACTCAAGCCAATAAATGTCAATGGATTGGCACCCATTGCCACTCCTAGACGGCTAATCTCCGCTAATCCTCGAGTCATGATCGCCGCTTTTGCATCATCACCAAAACCTAATCCATGGATGGCACCAGCACCGATAGCAATGATATTTTTTAAAGCCGCACCCGTTTCAACTCCGATGACATCATTATTCGTATAAATTCTAAAATAATCATTCATGAACAGATCTTGCACATAGATTGCCGCTTGCTGATCAATGCTTGCAGCAGTAATGGTCGTAATATCATGAACAGCAACTTCTTCCGCGTGGCTTGGTCCAGAAAGCACGACGATTGCCTTTCTTTTTTCCTCTGGAATCTCTTCAGCAATAACTTCAGAAATGCGTTTATGTGTTCCTTGCTCTAACCCTTTACTTGCATGAATGATGATTGGTTTAGTATTCATTTTCTCAATCAATTCTTGAGCAACTGAACGAATGGCTTTCGTTGGTACAACGAATAAAACCGCATCGACATCCTTCACTGCTTCTGCTAATTCTTTATAACCGATAATCGTTTCGGAAATTTTTAGGTTAGGTAAAAATTGTTTATTTGTATGATACTGATTAATTTCATCGATTTGTTCAGGAACATTTCCCCAAATACGAACATCATGTCCGTTTTCTGCTAAGGTTTGCGCTAAAGCAGTCCCCCAAGAGCCTGGGCCTAAAACTGCAATTTTTTGTTTCATTGATATTCCTCCAAATAGTTGATAGTAACTATTATAGTATAGATACTCTAAATGTTGAAAACTATTTTTCCCGTTTTAACAGTTTGTTTAACACTTGACATTGTTGTATTAAGATACATTTTAATTTTATGTCATTCAAAGCGTTATAATTATCATATAAATAATCATTGAATCAACTAGAAAGGGGGGCTAGAATATGTGGTCTGTTACACCGCCATTTTAATTAATGTTTCAGTTATTTTTATTCCAGCGATATGGGTTGCATCGTTTGTCCCATCACTTTTGTACGATCGTTACTAAATGATAAAAGAAGAAAACACCAGAATTCAGATTGAACTGTGTGTTTTCTTCTTTTGTTTATTCTCTCATCCTGAACAACTGAAAATAACTATTTAGATCAGAGCATGTAAAATGGTTGCGTGGCTTATCTTTTTTTGATTCTGACAATTTTATGGAAAAAAATCAGAGTGCGCTTTATATGTGTATGTCCTCATTACATCCTCATTGTAATAGCCCTGACATACTGCACTCTGACTCTTTTTTTATTTTGTTAACTTTATTAACTGATCTTCAGCCATAATGCTAAAGCCACATCAGGTTCCCAACCGATTTGTCCCATGTGGATGTTACGACAACGGTAAAGATTTCCTTTATAGGTCACAATATCACCAATATTATATAATTTCCCAATTTTCCATTCTTCTGCTTGATTATCTGCTGTCGTTTTCGCTGTCACTTGTTGACTTTTCTTAGAAATACCAGAAGAATTGACTGCTGCGATTTGATAAGTGTATGTCGTATCAGACACTAATCCCTTGTCTATAAAATCTGGTGTCATCGTGGTTGTTAATAGAACGCCATTTCGATAGATTTCATAGCCGATGACCTCTTCTTTCGGATCATTTGCAGACCAACCGAGTGTCACAGAGTTTTGCGATACACCTTTTACTACTAGACCAGTTGGCATCGAAGGGGCTGGTAATTGTGAACCAGCTTGTGTTCTGATCGTTAATACGTCAGACGATGTTGAGCGATTTCCAGAAGTATCGACTGCTTCAACCGTAAATGAATAGGTTGTGTCTGGGGATAAATTGCTCACCGTATAATTGGTTGTGTTACTAGTGCCAATGAGTTGTTTGTTTTGATAAACATTATAATGAGAAACACGCACATTATCAGTAGAAGCTGACCAGCTTAATGAAATGCTTGATTGCGTTGCGGTTCCTTTTAAATTTTCTGGTTTAGAAGGTTTCTCAGTATCTGGTACTTGCTCTTTGAACAATCCTTGATAAGCATTCGCAAACGACTGATTATAGGCAATCCCAGCTTTATTTCTGCCCTCGTCCCAATTGACACTCCATGTCATGATTCCTTTTAATGGCGTTTGATCTTTTGTCATTTGTTCAAATACTTGGTAGACCTTTGAAGGATCTTTAACATAGCCATTCGCTGCGGCATCTTCGTTAGCTGGGATCCCTAGAGCTAGTTTACTTGCCGGAATTTGGATAAAGCCACCGCTTCCTTCATTAAATGATTTTGAAATCCCGTACAAAAATTCATACTTTTTATTGTCATTGTTTTGGGCAATCCATTCCGTCCCAACACTAATCCCATCGCCTGCTTGATTATACAATTGAGGGGCAATAAAGTCATATTCATTTTGTAAAGCTGTAATGTATGGTACATATGCCCCATTTGTTCTTAAGTATGGAAATTCAGGCGCCATTGAGATAATAAAATGTTTGTTTTCTTTCTTGTAATGCTCACGAACGATTTTTAATGCCGCCGGAATGACTGTTTGATTATCCCCAGCAGCCACCGCAGTTTGTTCCAAATCAATATCTAATCCATCAAAGCCATATACTTCTACTAACCGAATGATTTCATTCGCAAAAGCTTGTTCCTGGCCACGATGTAATTCAATATGTGAATCTGCTCCTCCTAGAGAAATAATGACTGCTCGCCCTTGCGCATTCAATGTTGCTACTTTTTCACGAAAGGCCTGATCCGTCATATTATAAGGTTTAAAAGTAGGAATCCCTTCTCCTTTCATAAACGAAACCGTCACTACATTGTAAAAAGGATTTATTTTGGCCAAATCAATGTCGGCTGGACGACCTCCTTGATAGCCTGCGCCTTGTTCCGCTTGCCAGTTATGATAGTATCCGACTGCAATTTGTTTATTCGCGAGGTCAGGCATCGTGTCTGCTGCATCAGCTGCAAAAACCGTCGTACCTCCACTTACTATTGCACTAAACACGCCTACAGAAAATAATACTAGTTTTTTCTTCATCAAACCGCCTCCATTATTCTTTATTACATAACATATTACACCACCAATTAAAACGATTACAATTATTTGCATAGTATTGCAACACCCAAATAATCGATTACGCACTTTTTCTTTAAAAGCGCGCAAAAATGACGCTTTATTTAAATTTTATTACATTTGTGATATATTTAAAAAAACATCTACAATATATATAAAAAAACACTAGGAGGATAAAGATATGACTAACCATTCGTCTCTGATTCGTAAGTTAAGAAAAGAACGTGGCTTAACACAAGAACAGTTGACACGAGGTATCTCACAACGAGGAACCCTTGCAGCGTTTGAATCAAGAGGAACAAAGATCAGTTTTGAACTATTAGTTAACTACCTTGAACGAATGAACATTACTTTAGAAGAGTATCAATTTCTTCTTAATAGCAATTCACTTACGAATAAACAAAAATTAACCAACTATCTCATCTCATCCAAAAAAATCACTCACGAACAAGAATTAGAACTACTAAACGAATACGAAAAAACAGGCAGCATCTACTATCGTTTGATTTATGCCCAACGAAAATTGATTATGAACTACCTCTACAACCATACTGATACCAATTTGAAAATAGAAGAAGAAATTTTTGTGATCAAAAATTATCTTGAAAAAATTGAAACCTGGGGACATTTTGAACTAACGATTTTTTCAAACTGTTTGTTTATTTTTGATGATCAATACATCATCCATCTCTTTCAAACCAGTGTATCAAAAATGAAAACGTACATAGACGCTACCTACTATTCAGAACTTTTCTCTAATTTTATTCTTAATGGTTTACGCCTCTCATTTAACCGTCATTCTGCGATTCTTAGAAAACTTTTTCTATGCGAACTGAAAAGATTAACGCAAAACCACAAACAGTCAATTGATCTTGCCCAGTATAAATTATTTGCGGCTTTGGATCGATTAGCAGATGGCGATCATTCAGCCATCCCGGAAATCGAAAAGGGTCTTCGTTTTTTTGAGTGGTTAGATTTGACTAATGCTAAAGAATATTTTAGTAATCTCAAAAATTCATTGATTGAAAGCAGTTTACAAAACAAAGCTAATTAACAATAACGAACCGGAAGATGTTATTTTTGTTGTAATGCTAGACAAACAATCTAAGCTTACTGTTCTCCTCGTTATACTAAATTCATGAAAAGAAAACCTTTTCATAAAAATCATTTTGGAGGAAAGTTATAATATGAAAAAAAGTTCTTTATTAGGGTTAGGTTTGGTTTTAGCAACGACAGGATTGACAACATTATCTTCCGTCAATGTTTCAGCACATGGTTATGTTATCTCGCCAATTAGCCGTGCCTATCAAGGTCAATTGGATAAAGAAAACATTGGCTATGATTTCGCAGTTCAAAAATATGGTCCGATCATTAATGAACCACAATCACTAGAAGCTCCTCAGGGATTCCCTAAAGGTGGACCAGCAGATGGAAAAATCGCTTCTGCAAATGGTGCAAGAGGATTTGAATTAGATAAGCAAACTTCTAGTCTATGGACGAAACAAAATTTAACAGGGGGAGCGACAAAATTCACTTGGAAGTATACGCAATCACACCCAACTAGTAAATGGCATTACTATATCACTAAACCAGGTTGGAACCAGAATAAACCACTTTCTCGCAATGAACTTCAATTGATCGGCGAAGTCCAAGGAAAAGGTGCGCAAGCTAGCACGAGTCCAACTCACACCATTACGATCCCAAATGACCGGATAGGGTATCATGTGATTTTAGCAGTTTGGGATGTAAGTGATACATCAAATGCCTTCTACAATGTCATTGATGCGAATATCCAACCTCGTAGTATCTTAAATGATTTAAATGAATCCATGTGATTCTCTTTAACTGAACAATCAATCATTCTTCATTTTCTTTACTGTTTATTGAAAACATTTGCTCATTCTTTCCCACGATGGGTAGTTCTAGCATTGCTAGGCTCAACATCGTGGGATCTTTTTCGTTTCACTTTTGCCACTCATCAATAATAAGAGCGTATCAGAAAGAAGTTATCTTTTATCGAATGCTTTTTCATGATATCGAACTGAGTGTACTTTTTTAGGAACCATACTTTTTTTGTTGCAATAACAAACAATATTTAACCCTCTTCTCCTATCGTTTTATACTATTTTTGTGAAAAAATTTATTTCACATAATAAGCAATTGATGGAGGGAATCAAGATGAAAAAAAGTTTAGTCGTAGGATTAGGTCTCGTTTTAGCAACAACTGGTTTAACTGCCTTATCGACAGTTAATGTGGATGCTCACGGTTATGTGGAGAAACCTATCAGTCGTGCCTATCAAGGAGAATTAGACAGTAAGAAGAATTGGCATGCAGCTCTTGAAAAATACGGTGAAATAATTACTGAGCCACAATCACTAGAAGCACCTAAAGGATTCCCAAATGGTGGACCTGCAGATGGAAAAATTGCTTCCGCAAATGGTGTCAAAGGATTTGAATTAGACAAACAAACTGCTACTATTTGGACAAAACAAAACCTTTCAACTGGTCCAACGAAATTCACTTGGTCTTATACTGCCGCGCATAAAACAGCTAAATGGCATTACTATATCACGAAAAATAATTGGAATCCAAACAAACCATTATCCCGCGATGAATTTCAATTTATAGGTGAGGTAGACGGTCACGGGAAAGATGCCGACACAAATCTAACACACACGATCACTATTCCAGGTGATCATCTCGGTTATCATGTCATCTTAGCCGTTTGGGATGTGAATGATACTTCAAATGCCTTTTACAATGTGATTGATGCGAATATCCAACCTCGTAATCTCTTAACTGACTTATCAAACAATTCATAAAAATTCTTCTATCAACATATCAATACACGGATCAAATCGCTCACTTGATCCATGTCATAACAAAAAAACATACCAGCATGAACCGTTTATTTCACTGACAGACGATTCATATTGGTATGTTTTATTTTATTATTTTACGAAATCGTTCCTCTTAGAACTGATTGTGTCGCTTAATACTCAAATTGACGGTAATATCTTCTGATTTCTAAGGGGTGACAATTTAATTGCTCGATATGCGCATCGATTCGTTGCGTCACCGCATGCATCAGCAAATAAGAAAGGACACGTCCACGATAACTTTCGTCAATTCCTTCAATTGGATAGTCTTTTGTATCAATCAATGTATAATTTGCACAGATTTTTGGTAATAGGTTTGCGACTCTTTCTGCAAGTACACGTTGTTCATCTTCTCCTAAGAACAACGTCACTGGTGTCGTTTCTTCAATCACTTCTAGCGTACCATGTAAAAATTCAGCAGCGTGGATCGATTTAGAAGGCAACCAACTTTGCTCTTCCCAATAACACATCGCATAAGAATAGACAGCGCCCCATTGGTTCCCTGCACCGATAAAATAGTGCATCGAATCATGACGATGTTTTTCAGCAAACGCTAATCCAAAAGCATCTGCTTGTTTTTCGGCTTCGACTAAGCCAACTGCTAAGTGCTCTTCTAATTGTTGATAATAGGTTTCGTAGTCTTCAAATTCGCCATGATTATACATCAAACGATCTGCGACCATAAAGAATTTGATTTGTTCGGTTCCAGGTGCAGGATAAGTGATCGTATGGTCACAAAGTTCAGCGAGAATACTCTCTTTTGTATCAATAAACCCGATCAGTGTCGCACCCACTGTTTTAATTTCTTTGACCGCTTGCACGACTTCTTGCGTGGTACCGGTAACTGAAGACAAGACAACAATTGATTTTTCTGTTAGGCGTTTGTTGCCAGTTGTGTAATATTCTGCTGCATGTTGGACATAAACAGGCAGGTTACTTTTACCATTCATATAAGTCACAGCTTGCATCGCTGACGCGTAGGTTCCGCCGATTCCTAAATAATAAATTGCATCGAATCCCTCTCCCAATCCGTCAATGATTTGTTCCACTTGCGGACGTAAAGCTAGCGCCCCATTGATATCCTCGATTTGTTTTTGTTCATTGAATTTTAACATAGTCTCCACCTCTTAAATTTTACTTTTTAATACTTCATCAAAATCATCAAAAATTCTTTGACCTAAATCGATCCCTTTAGCAGTCGCAATTTTATAAGCCAAAACTTGGATCGGTACAACTAAAGCTAAAACAGAAAGTTCTTCTTCGCTAGTGATTCCCAGACTAAGCTGATTCTCAGTCGTTTCTCCTTCAGTCGTTACAACAATGACCTGTCCAACATATTGTTTCATGTATTGTGCTAATCGCTGGGAACGTTTTTGACTATCACTATCGGTTTCCAGGAAGAATAGGATATGACCAGGATTGGCTTCTAAATACGGACCGTGCATGTATGCCTCTAATTCAAAGCCTTGGGAAGGTTCCCGAACAGTTTCTGTAAACTTGGTTTCAAACTCTTTCGCTGTTCCCCAATTCGGTCCATACCCGATCGCAATAAATCGTTTTGCTACACGAAAGAGTGCTTCATTTTTTTCAAAAAATTGTTCTGTTTGCGCAATGATCTGAGGAATTTTCATCACGATTTCTCTTAGTTGAACTAGTTTTTCTTCTTTTTGCGCTGCTGTTATTCGATCTTTACTGGTTCCAATCGCTAGACCTAAGAGAATCAACTGAAGAACGGTTGCTGAATAGCCCTTGGTAACAAACCCCACTTTTTCCACGCCCATATTCAAGTCAATCACTTGATCCACTTCTTTGGTGATCGGACTTTGATCATCTCCAGTTAAAGTGATCGTCCGTCGTTTTGATGATCGGATCTTTCGAATGGCATCGACTGTCGAAGCACTTTTCCCACTTTGAGAAACAGCGATGACTGTGTCAACTTCTTCTGACAATTTCCCATAATGATTAAAATGATAAGGTTCTTGGATATCCACAGTGATGTCTCCATATCTTTCTAGTGCCGGCTTTGCAGCAAGACAAGCATTATACGAAGAACCTGTCGCCAGAATCAGAACGTGTTGCATGTTTTGATAAGACACATGAAGTGACGAATCATTCTTTTCAAGAATCGCTGATAAAGCTGTTTTTTCTTCATGAATATAATCAAGCATTGTGACCATCTTGTTCTCTCCTTTTCTAAAAGATACCAATCCATGAACCAGCAATCCCAAAAATAGCTAATCCAATCAAAATCATCAATGGTTTGACTTCTTTTTTCAATAAATAAAAGACTGCTCCAAAGGCACCTAAACTTAAAATATGAGGAACGATATCATCAAAAATACTTTGGATCGTGACGGCATTTTCACCTGTTCCGATTTTCAAAGGAATATTGATATCGATCATCGTCGCAGTCATTCCGCCAACTACCATCAATCCAATGATTGAAGCACCTAACGTTAAACTTTCCATCATTCCGTTTGCTTGGATTTTCTTTAAAAATCCAGTACCTAGTCGATAGCCCCAACTTGTTGCCAAGTAACGAAACAAAACATGAGGGATATTGAAAATCAAAAGGAATAAAATTGGTCCTAAAATATTTCCTTGTAGTGCTAGCGAAGTCCCAACACCCGTCGCAATCAAACGCAACGTTCCCCAAAAGAATGAATCGCCTAACCCTGCTAAAGGACCCATTAGTGAGGTCTTGATACTATCGATAGCTGTTACATCAAACTCTGGGTCATTTTTATTTTCTTCTTCCATTGCTGCATTGATCCCTAAGATCAGGGTCACGATATGTGGTGTCGTGTTAAAAAATTCCAAGTGGCGTTTAAGCGCCGCTGACATTTCTTCTTTGGTATGATAGAGCTTTTTCAAGATGGGAATAATGGCAAAGACATAGGCCATATTCATCTGTCTTTCATAGTTCCATGAAAATTCCATTTGAAATGAGCGCCAAAAGACCTGATTCAATTCTTTTTTGGTCACTTTGTGTTCTTCTTGATTAGAAGTCTTCATCCTCTTCTACCTCCCCTGCTGAAGTTTGAACGGATACTTGACGTACGTTCATGATATTGACGACAATGACGGCTAAGATCGCCCCAAAGATGGCAATACCTGTTACTGGAATCTCTAAGTAAGCTGCTACAGCAAAGCCTAAAAAGAAATAAGGTGCTACTTTTTTATTGATCAATAAACGTGCCAGCATGGCAAATCCAAGCGCTGGAATCAACCCAGTTGCAACGGTCAAGCCGTTTTGCACAAAATCTGGTATTTTCGCTAAGAGATTCCCGATCGTTTGACTTCCGACTAAATAAGAAATCATGACTACCAGACCAAGCATCAATGACAAGCCGAAACCAGCTAATAAGTGCATGTGTTCGACCCCTTTATAATTCCCATCCTCCGCATAACGATCTGCTCTGTGGTTCATGATCGGAATCAATAGTCCTAAATAAACATTTTTTAAAATAAGGGTAAGTGTCGCAATTGGTAAACCTAATAGTAATGCTGTTTCTGTTCCTGCTCCTGCAGTAATGGCAAATGCAGTTCCTAAGATTCCACCGGTCACAACGTCTGGTGGAATCGATGCTCCAACTGAAAATGAACCAATAAAAGCTAATTCCAAAGTTGCTCCCATAATAATACCTGTTTTTACATCTCCCAAAACAATCCCTGTAAATAATCCCGTTACGATCGGACGAGAAAGCAGGGAAGTTCCTAACGCATACTCTGATTGCGCAATAAAGGCAACCAGACCTAAAAGAATTGCTTGTAGGATCATCTTTTATTCTTCCTTTCTCATAAGACTTCCTTTGCTGCTATTTTTTTATCTGCTGGTACTTGACGAATTTCTACTTCTATCCCATCAGCGATCATTTGTTCCAACAATTTTTCTTCTTCAGGTAATACGTTGACCGCTTTACCTAGACTCCGCGTTCCTTCCTTTGCTTTAATCCCACCTAAATTGATTTGCTTGATCTGTGGACAAGCTTTTGCTAATTGATACGCATCTTTCACAGACTCTACTACGATAAATAGTTTATATTTATCCGTTACGCCACTTTGTAATGCAGCGATCGAATCTTCAATCGATTTGATCACTAGTTTCACTCCTTGTGGCTTTGCCAGCTTAATGGTTGTTTTGCGTATTTCATTGTTTGGCACATCATCATTTGCGATCAAAATACAATCTGCGCCAATTGATTGTGTCCAAGAAAAAGCGACTTGACCATGCAATAAACGATGATCGACTCTTGTTAAAATAATCATTTCCAATCCCTCCTAAAATTCTTCTTCTTCCATTTTTTTTTCGATACTTTCATTACAAAATTGGATCATTTCTTTTGAATCATTCAATACCTGATGGATCAATTCAACGATTGAATCAGCTGTCTCAATTTTTGTGGCAATCTCAATCAACAATGGCAGATTCAAACCAGCAATCAAGTAGATATTCGGTCGGTTAATGTACTGCAAAAATTCATTGTTTACACTGCCACCAAATAAGTCAGTGATGATGATCAACTCCTGCCCTTGATGATCGTTGATCAATTGCTGCACTGATTTTGCTAAATCAAACGTTTCAGTTCCATAGCAATCTAACGCTAGGATTGAATGCGTTTTACCAAAAATAAGTTCCAAAGAATCTAAAATCCCTGAAGCAAAACGTCCATGGGAGGCTAGAATAATTGTTCTTTCCATGTTTCCACCTCTTTCTTACTCTCACTACAAATAAAGCAAGATACGTGCCAACATAGTGGCGGTATCTTGCTTACGATTAAAATTCTTCTTCTGAGCCTATTTTATCCTCTACATTTTCGAGAATATCATAAATATAAGCGACTTCTGATGGTGGAATCGTGACACTATAATGTTCTTCGATGACACTAAATGCTTCTTTGATTCGATCCAAGGTTTCTTTTTGACACTGTAACAACTGTTCTTGACCATGGTAACTTTCAATCGGGATCTGCCTGATCAATCGTTCAATCAAACAACTGACATGGACAAAAAGGGCGATCTTTTGTGGCGTCGTGATGTTCTTATCAAAACGCATCTCCAATTCGCGCATAAACAGCTCGATTTCTGTCATCACTTTTTCTGTATCAAGGATCGTCACCGACTCCAGTACTTTTTCTAATGAAAAATTTCGGACAAATTGCTGATCAAAGTTAGCTTGTTCTTTCAATGAAAAAATAGGAGCCAGCCATTGAACAAGTTCATCCATCTTCTCTCCTGAAATCAATGACTCTAGCGACAGATATGGCATCGTGTCGATTTGAGGATTCGTTGTCCCAATGATGCCAATCACATCATACATCGAAAAAACCGATTCCGTTAATTTTCTTTGGGTTAATACTTGGTATTCATAAGGGATGATTTTAAGTGCGCTGTTTGCTGGTAAACTTTTTTCAAGTAGTTCACTCATATGGACAGCCGTTCCGATCCCCGTCATGCAAGTGATCAGTAATGCTTTTTGTTTATTTTTTTGAGGGTAAATGATCGTCCACTCTGCTTCCAAGGAGGCCACCGCTTCCTTGACGATTTCTTCCAGATCAGTCATTTTTTGCATTTTTTCTCCAATACTGATAACTAATGGTGTTGTCACATTATTCAAAATAACGATTGGGGCAAAGACCTGATCTTTGAATAGTTGATGGATTTCTTTTAGCGAGCCCATATCAACTAAAATGATCAGTCCATTAGAGATATCATGACGATTACTGTAATCAATCATTTCATCCGCAATTTGTTGGGGAGTCACATCTAAGGGCATATCAAAGGATTCAAACAGATCATTTCCCAACAGTCGATTAGCGACGTTTGCCATACTACTAGCGGTAGCATAACCATGAGCAGCAATGATTGCTTTAGGCACACTTTGTTCTTTTGTCCATTTCGTCCGTCTCAAATAGATCGTTAATAAAATATGATCTAATAAAGTAACTTCTAAATCTAACTTGGCTTGTGTCAATTCCAAGATCCGATGGGCGTAGTGATAGTTTGCTGGATACATTAGTTCTAACTGGCGGTCTAGTTCCTTGATCAATTGTTCGATTTCTCCATCTTCTGGTAACCACTTTACTGTGCTTCTTTGATAGAGATAATAACTTAGCGCATAGACGCTGTTACCATCAAACTTGATCTGATAGGCACTTTCCATTTGTTTTAGCGTTTCTCGAATGGAGTGCAACCAGTAGACTAGTAGTTCATGTTTTTCTTGGCGACTCGTTTCAAAGAGTAAAAAATCAAATAAATAAACGACTTCTTCTTTTAATTTTTCTTCACAGTTACTTACTGTTGCGCCATTTTTCTTAAAGGTCAATAATAGTTGTTCAAAGCAGCGGATCATTCGCTCCTGTTCTGGTTGTCTTTTTTCAACCAAATGAGCTAATTCTTTTTTCTCAGTGATCCACACAGCTGATTGGGCTGGGCTGTCTTGATGGGGAACCTTCAAAAGATATCTTTGTAAATGTTGGAGTTTGATCGATAGGCTCTCTTCCTCTTTTTGTTCAGCGAATGCTTTGGCTACAGCTACTTTTACGCTATTTTTCAATTCGCCGATGTTTCCCGAAAAACTTTGGTTCGTCAATAATGACAGCACTTGCCCACTCACTTTCATTGGTCGCTCGATTTTTCTTTGTTCATTTAAGAAAAAAGAATAAATCAGCTCCAATCGTTCTTCTTTTCCACGAGCACGTAAAGAAGGCAGATCAATCTTAAAAGGAATCCGACGCATAAAAGTGGGCAGAAAATGTTTGGTGACTTCTTCAGTCGTTGCAAAGAAGAGCCGAACATCGACTTTTTTCCCCTGATTCGTTTCTCCCATTCGATAAATAATCCCTTGATCCAGATACGTAAACAATTTTTCTTGTCCTTCAGGGCTAAGTCGATGAACTTCATCTAAAAATAATAATCCCCCATCGGCTGCCTCAAAAGCGCCAACCTTATCTTGTGTCGCACCGGTGTAAGCTCCACTGACATGTCCAAATAAATTACTCGTCAACAATTCTGGATTGTCGGCATATTGGGCACAATTCAACGTCACGAAAGGCGCATTTTCTGGTAAGAGATCATGTTCTAAACAGTATTGATAAACGATATTGACTAAGAAGCTTTTCCCTGTACCACTTTCTCCAGTTAATAACACAGGTAGCCCACCATCTGGATAAAAAAGAGCTGTTTTGATTTGTTCAATGCTTTCTTTCAGGCTTGCTTCGTGACCGATCACTAAAGAAAACAGATCTTTACTTCTTGAAAAAATAGGCTGTTCAGCCCTTATTTCTTCAGTTGAGGCATAATACGTTTTACTTAAAGCAAAAAATTGCTGTTCAAAAGCCATTTTATGAAAGTAATAGACCGGACGAGAATTGATCTTAACCAAAATGCCAGCTTCATTTAATTGATTAAGATAATGACTGACCGTATTACGTTTCACTTTAAAGTATGCTGCTAAATATTTCGCTGTAAAAACATCACTTAATTGTGCTAAATCGATAAATGCCGTTTGATTTTCTAAATAATCTTGGATTTCTTCTTTTAACATTCTCTCACCTCTTCTCCATCATAGGAAACGCATTCATTTTGTCAATAGCTATTTTTATCTAAAAAGAAGGAGAAACAAACGAGATTCGTCAATGACTTTTTTTGCTAATTCACTTCAAAGTTTCATTTATGAAAAGGCTTATTCACTTTTCATTCTAAATTTCATAAGATACAATGTGAGAGTACCTACTTATACATAGGAAAGTACTCGTTTAAGACAAAGGGTCATCAATGTAAAATAGACAGAAATTTCTTGCAACTGACTCCCCTTTCTCTTAAATCTGTGCCTACCGTTTAAGTAGCTAAGAAAGAAATTCGAGAAAATTTATTTGGCTTTTTCTTAGCTAATGGTAAATATATTTTAGGAGGAATCATATGATTCAGTTATTGCGTTATGCAAGAGATTACCGTAAACAAATCATTCTGGGTCCCGTTTTTAAATTCTTAGAAGCTGTCTTTGAATTGATTTTGCCATTATTGATGGCCTCATTGATTGATAACGGTCTAAAGATGAATGATCGTGGTGTGATCATCCAAATGGGGATCTGGATGGTCGTGATGTCAGTTGTTGGATTGATTTGTGCGATCATTTGTCAATATTATGCTTCAATAGCTTCACAAGGATTTGGTACTGAGCTTAGAAATCAACTAATCAAGAAAATCAATTCCTTTTCACATAGTGAATTAAATCATTTTGGTACAGATACATTGATCACTCGAATGACGAACGACATCAACCAACTCCAATTAGCATTAGCCATGGTAATCCGTTTATTGATCCGTGCGCCATTTCTAAGTATCGGTTCAGTCGTCATGGCCTTTGTGATTGACTGGGAAATCGGCTTGTTTTTCTTAGCTATCCTACCGATTTTTTCAATCATTTTATACTTTATCATCAAAAAAACAATTCCACTGTACCAAAAAGTCCAAGAAAAACTGGATCGTTTAAATGAAACGGTTAGTCAAAATCTAAGCGGTGTTCGTGTAATTCGGGCATTCTCCCGCACAAAAACAGAAATTGATACTTTTGATGAGGACACCGATGAATTAGCTAAAAACTATTTACGTGTTTCAAACATCTCAGCTCTCTTATCACCGGCTACCACATTGATCATGAATATCGGTATTATTTGTTTGTTGACTGTTGGTGGGATCAAAGTCAATATCGGACATTTGCAACAAGGTCAAGTCCTTGCGTTGATTAATTACATGAATCAAATGTTACTGGCATTGATCGTCGTATCTAACCTGGTCGTTATCTTTACCCGGGCCGAAGCTTCAGGTAATCGGGTCAAAGAAGTCCTAGAAACTGACACCACACTGACAGATGCAGAAGATGCCTTGACACCGAATTTCCAATCCGAAAACATCGTTCAATTTGAACATGTCGACTTTCGTTATACTGAAAAATCAGGATTATCTTTACAAGACATTACTTTTGCTTTGAAACGAAACACGGTTTTGGGGATCATTGGACCAACCGGTAGCGGAAAAACAACTTTAACTCAATTGATTCCACGTTTCTATGACGTCAACGCAGGTTCCGTTGCTTTTGATGACGTGGATGTTCGCTCATGGAAACTTGATCCTTTAAGAAGCCAAATCTCACAAGTTCCTCAAACCGCTGTTTTATTCACTGGAACTATCCGTGAAAACCTTCAATGGGGAAAAGAAGATGCCACAGATGAAGAATGTTGGGAAGCTCTTAGAATTGCTCAAGCAGAAGATTTTGTTCGACAACTTCCTAAAGGATTAGAAACAAAAGTAATGGAAAACGGAAAAAACTTTTCTGGCGGTCAAAAACAACGGCTAACGATTGCACGTGCGTTAATTGCCAAACCTGAATTATTGATTTTAGATGATTCTTTAAGCGCGTTAGATTATCAAACCGATCTTAACTTAAGAAAAGCATTACAAACCTCACTAGATACGACAGTCATTATTATTTCTCAACGAATCCGCTCGATTCAAGAAGCACATAAGATCCTCGTGATGGATCAAGGAAAGATCGTTGCGCAAGGGAAACATGAAGATTTATTGAAGGATTCCGTTGAGTATCGCGAAATCGTCGCATCACAGGAGGAAGAATAAGATGAAAACAAAAAAATTATCCTGGAAAACCCTCAAACGATTCGTTCCTTACCTTACAGCCTATTCAAAAGATATCTGGTTTGCGATCCTTTTAGGGATCATCAACGGGATCGCTACTGTGGTAATGACTTTACAGATTGGTCAAAGTATTGACCAAATGATCGGCGCAGGTCAAGTCCGATTTGCTCAATTGTTCCACCTCTTATTATTATTTGGCGGGATCGTATTGATCAACGTGATCAGTCAATGGCTGATCCAAGTCTTAAGTAATCGCTTGGCTTATCTTTCCGTAGCAAAATTAAGAAAAGATGCCTTTGCACGTTTGAATAAATTACCGCTTCGTTACTATGATCAAAATTCACACGGGAATATCGTTAGTCGTTTTACCAACGATATGGATAATATTTCCATTGCGATCTCTGCGGCGTTTAACCAAATGTTTGCCGGCGTGGCTATCATCGTCTTGTCTTTTATATTTATGTTACGCCTTAGTCCTTTATTGACACTCGTCGTGATTTGCTCCACACCGATCATTTTTCTTGTGAGTTGGATCGTTGCCCGTGCATCACAAAACGACTTTGACAATCAACAAAAGATTATCGGGAATATCTCTGGCTTTGTTACCGAACGGATCGGGAATCAGAAAATCGTCAAAGCCTTTCAACAAGAAGAAATGAATCAACGACAATTCCAAGCATTGAACACTGATCTCTATCAAAAAGGACAACGTGCCCAATTTTCTTCTTCTTTGACGAATCCGTCTTCTCGTTTTGTGGATCACTTAGCTTATCTTTCGATTGGATTAGTTGGTGGTTTACTAGCATTAAGAAGTGGCTCAGCCATTACAGTCGGTGTGATCTCTAGTTTCACGATCTATTCTAGTCAGTTTTCTAAACCGTTTATTGAACTTTCTGGAATCACGACACAGATCCAAACCGCTTTTTCTGGATTAGAACGTGCCTTTGAACTCATCGATCAACCCGAAGAAACGCCAGATGAACCTAATGCTTATGCGTTGAATCCAGCAACAATCAAAGGTGAAGTAGCGTTCAATCATGTATCCTTTTCTTATGAACCAAGTCAACGATTGATCGAAAATTTCAGTTTTGTTGCTAAACCAGGGCAAACGATTGCGATTGTAGGTAAGACTGGTGCTGGTAAATCCACGTTAGTTAACCTGTTGATGCGTTTTTATGATGCGACAGGTGGAACCATTACGATCGACGGGTATGATATTCGAGATATCCAAAGAGATAGCTTGCGAAAAAGCTTTGGAATGGTTTTACAAGATACTTGGCTCTTTGACAGTACGTTAAAAGAAAATCTACAGTATGGCAATCCAGATGCTAGTGATGAAGAAATCAATCAAGCACTCAAAGCTTCGTATATGTATGAATTTGTGGAACGCTTGCCTGAAAAGTTAGCAACAAAAATCGGCGGACAAGGACTGAAAATCTCTGACGGACAAAGACAATTGTTAACGATCGCCCGTACAATGATCAGCAACCCTCCTATGTTGATC
The DNA here is from genome assembly GCF_040887125.1 of Enterococcus sp. C74. NCBI lineage: Bacteria > Bacillati > Bacillota > Bacilli > Lactobacillales > Enterococcaceae > Enterococcus > Enterococcus sp. C74. The sequence goes on from NZ_JBFOFA010000005.1 coordinate 49,997, forward strand.
CTAGATGAAGCAACTAGTTCAGTCGATACTTTGACGGAAAAGAAAATTCAAGATGCCTTTTTAACAATGATGGAAGGCAAAACGAGCTTTTTGATTGCCCACCGTTTATCGACAATCAAAAATGCCGATCAAATCTTAGTCATGGAGCAAGGCGCCATCGTTGAGATGGGTACCCACGATGAATTACTACAAAAAGACGGGTACTACCATCAACTATATCAAGCGCAGTTTACTAAAAATAGTTAACTGAATCAAAAAGTAGTTGTAATAAATCAGTGTAACTGTCCCTCAAGAGCTAGTTTTTCACTAACTTTTGTGGGACAGTTATTATTTTATTAGAGAAAAGCATTAAAAGAACCTATTCATTCACTCCTAAAACATGAACAACGTCTTTGCGACATGACTCACTTTATATGTAAATGGTTATCAAAACTATACTTCTTCATAAAAAAACAAAAGCAAAACATTTCATCCCTAGCTCATCTTTAAATAGCTTAGCTGCCCAAAACTTCCTTACTACCAACGGTTTTTATTCTATAATTGAAGGTAAAAGAGAAAGACCATAAAGTCTCTCATATTTTTTTAAAGCTAAAAGAAACTCCTCTTCAAGTTGAGTTGCACCAATTAACCTAATCCCCATAAAAAAATCTGTTAATTGCTTAGGATTAGCTGTACGCTCGACCAAGCTATTCAGTAGCAAATCGTCAAACCTTTCGTGTACCTCTGTTTTTTGTGGTGTCACTAGTCTACCTCGAACCATCTTTAATTTTTCTAAATATTCTTTTGAATAGCCGCTTTCTTTTCTTTCTAGCATTAAAAGAAAGAGAACATGATACAACGTGCAAAGTGAAGAGAGAAAATTTTCGTTATCACCCATTCTTTCTACTTTCGAAGCTTGCATTTGAATAAATTCTGTTGTAAAAAGAAAAGCCAGTGAAGTAAATGTGACTATTTCAAAACGACCATATTCTGCTACTTTTTCTAGATGGTTCATGATCGCTTTGATATAAACCTTATCATGTAGGGTAAACTTTCTTTCATCATTCGGTAGTAAATGCCATTGATAGCCTTTAGCTATTAGATAATTCCGCTTTTCAACAATGCTTTTTGTTTTTTTGATATCTAATTCTAAATTTCTTAATCGGTCGTCAATTGGTAACTTGACATCTTCCAATTGACTAAGTAGCTGATTTAACTTTTGTCTTGGATGATTTCCGTTTATTTTATTTAAATAAAATAAACATTCGTCTAACTCAATGTTCATCTTTTTTAAAAAAGCTAATAAAGGAATCAATGGAATCTGATTTTTACCACTTTCGTATTTTACTAAAGATTCTCTAGAAGTTATTTTATGTGCTAACTCTTTTTGAGATAACCCCCTTTCCTTTCGAAATTTACGTAGTAATTCATGAATTTCCATTCGTCGTTCACTTCCTTTTTTAAATTCAATGTGACTATTGATACCATATAAAATAATTTACTCGTTTTCATTCTATACTATGGATACAAGCAATAAAAGCGCTTTAAATAATAGTAAAGGAGAAAATATCAGGAGATTTGTGAATATAGTTATTTGGTGATTATGTTTTATTCACTAAATTGTTATAAAGTGCTTATTTTTACTGCAAAGTACAAAAAAGAAATGTTATGTAAGAATTCACACGACTAAGAGTAACTATTTTTTACTTAAACTGGATCATCGAAAGGAATTAAAAAAATATGTTAAAAAACAAATTCATTATAAGTCTTATTGCTGTTATAACTCTAGCTTCCTTTATCATTCCTAACTTTTCTATGATTGTCAATGCAGAGATGATTCAAGAGACTGACTATGTGCCAATGACACAAACGATTAGTACCTATTTTGAAAGTAATCCAGTGACGGTTCCTGGTATAAATTCGAAAGAAGCTACATCAATCGTTAAAAATATGGTTATTTTGTCTGAAACAGCAAAAGAAATTAGCTCGAAAGAAAAAAACAAACTAATGGACGTATTTTCATCTAAACTTGACTCTACTATTCAATTACATGTTTCAGAAAAATATTTAACATTGGACAATGCTACAGCGTTACAAATTATAAGTGAAAATGGAGAAAATAAAGATTATTATTCATTGACTGTACCAATCACAAATGAACACTATAATCTATTCAGCAGTGTTACGGTAATCTTTGATATGATGTACAACATTAAGGGAGTCCAAGAATCTTTGATCACTCAATCAGAAAAAGATACTTTCGAGATTAGAACATTTTCCAATGGCGAAGAAATGACTCACCAAATTCTTGAAGATAAATTTATACCAAATAATGAATTGAAAAAACAGTTACAAGAAGTTCAAAGTGAGTTTCTTCATTTGAAGCAAGCCCGTGGAATGGCTGAAAAAGCAGCCTGTCTAGCAATTGTTTTAGGAATAAGCCGTGCAGTTGCTAACATCATTGCCCCTACATGTGCTGCTGCTTGTCTTGCAGTTCCATTAGTATGTGCTGCTTGTATAACAGGTTTTGTCGCTCTTGCTGGTGGTGCCATCGGTGGAGTAGTCGCATGTTTTAAATTATAAACTGGTTGTGTTTATGATAAATATTAATCCAAAAAAATTGATGTGTTTCATTTTAATTATTTTTAGTTTACCTACTATTTTATATGTCTATACTCAAATGGCAACATCTAAAGAAGGTTTATATGAAGTGGATAGTATTTCTTTAGAAAAAATAATGAATGGAAAGGATACTTTATTTGTTTATGTAGGGAGACCTACATGCCCCCAATGTAAAGAATTTGAGCCTATTTTGCGAAAAGTACTAAACAACCAGCACCAATCTATGGGATATTATAATACAGATAACGCTCGTAAAGAGAATGAGGATAAGTTGGAAATAATGGCTGACAGCTTAGGAATTAATTCTATCCCGGCCATAATAAAAATTGTGGATGGGAAAGTTATTGATCGAATAATTGGCCTTAAAAATGAAAAAGCAATCGAGGAGTTTATCCTAAATGGCTAAAAAAAATTTGTACAAAGAATTGTTAAAGATATCACTGTGTATAAATATTATTATGACACTTTTCCCTAATTTTAGATCTGGAAGTGCTATTTTCTACTTCAATCTTCAAATTGGGCTTGCCTATTACTATCTTTCATTAACAAAGCCCTCTAAAAGTGTCACAATCCTTTTGACCATCATCAGTAGTATTCTAGGTGGTATGGCCATATATCATCTCTTTCAATCGTTGTTCACTATTTTATAGAAATAAACGTCTCCTTTCTTACAATAAATAAGCAAAAGAAGCAACCTTCTGGGATGGGAAGGTTGCTTCTTTGGTTTCTGAGTTGACTATTTTGCGTGAAGAGTCATACTTCTTAAAATCTTTTTGTATGGAATACTACGTCCGACGTAATACATCGCAATGGTTTGAATAGGAATCCAAACGACTGTTTTTAATAACCTTGGTGCCCAGACGATCCAACTAAATAATGGAACATGATACATCATCGCTAGCCACAAAGGAGTCAATAGCAAATTAATGATCAGCGTGACCGAAAGTGTAGCTAATAGCGAATTTTTCCAAGTAATCTCTTTTCGGTAAAAAAAGAAACCATAAATTGCTCCTTCGATAAAGGCATTCAAAGTAAAGCCAATAAAGAAAGCTGTTTTTGAAAATAACGCCATTCCTACTAAGTCAGCTAATACACCCCCAATTCCAGACCAAAACGGGCCAAATAAAATCCCCATGATCATTTGTGGAATAAATGTGACACTGATCTTCACAAAAGGGGTTTCGATCGATACCAAACGGGATAAAGTGACCATCAAAGCAATCAACAAACCCATGATAGCGATCATGCGTGCGTCTAACCGATTTTTCTTCATTTCTTAGCATCTCCTTTAAGAGCTGCTACATCCTACATGCAGCGAATGCGAAAATAAAACCGCGAACAACTTGTCCTTCGTCAAAGAGGCAACATCCCATCCTCTCAGCACTTAACGCTTTATTTTCTACTCTGTTTATTTTTGGGAAGTCATTCCCAGCAAAACTATAGCATAGATCACACACGACTGTAAATAAAAAAACATACATTCCCGAATAAAAAGCAATTCATGTTCGTGAAAAATCACACATTCAACGAACATAAATGGACGATCAATAGCAAATAACGAATTTTATTCCAGAGACAACGGTCGATTTTCTAACTCATGAACTACAGTACGGAAATCCAGAAAGCCAGCTTCTAGTCCTCGCAACAGTACTTCTGCTGTTCCAATATTGGTCGCTAAAGGAATTTCGTAAACATCCGATAAGCGGATCAGTGCAGTCACATCCGGTTCATGAGGCTGTGCAGCCAACGGATCTCGCAGAAAAATCACGAGGTCTAATTGATCTTCTGAGATCATTGCACCAATTTGTTGGTCACCACCTAAAGGACCGGATTTAAAGCGATGGACTTTTAAGCCAGTTGCTTCGGTGATTTTACCACCTGTTGTCCCAGTTGCGAATAATTCATGTTTTTCCAGGATTGCCTTATATGCGGTTGTCAACTTGATCATCAAGGGCTTTTTGCGGTCATGAGCTATTAAAGCAATTTTCATATTGATCATCCTTTCCTCTCTCAACATCTTGTTCCTACTCTCTATTTTACCTCAAGGTGTAGCATATTGCCCAAAAAGACAATCAATTCTTGTTCAAGTTGCCATTGAGCATAGATAACGCTTTCATTTATACTTAATTCAACATTAAAACTAAACAGAAAGCGTGGAATGAATCATGGTAGAAATGGCACTGAAACATGTATACAAACAATATGACAACGCAGAAAATTATTCCGTAACGGATTTTAACTTAGCAATCGATGATCGTGAATTTATTGTCTTTGTTGGACCTTCTGGTTGTGGAAAATCAACTACATTAAGAATGATTGCTGGGCTAGAAGATATCTCGGAAGGAGAATTAAGCATCGGCGGTAAAGTGATGAACGATGTAGCACCAAAAGATCGTGATATCGCTATGGTATTCCAGAACTATGCGTTATACCCACACATGACTGTATTTGACAATATGGCTTTTGGGTTGAAGTTGAGAAAGTATGACAAAGCAGACATCAAAAAACGGGTAGAAAATGCTGCTGAGATTTTAGGGCTTACTGAATATTTGAAACGTAAACCTGCTGCTCTCTCAGGTGGCCAACGTCAACGGGTTGCTTTAGGACGTGCCATCGTTCGTGACGCAAAAGTTTTCTTGATGGATGAACCATTATCAAACTTAGATGCAAAATTACGGGTAGCGATGCGTGCTGAGATCGCCAAACTCCATCAACGTTTAGAAACAACAACCATCTATGTAACCCACGACCAAACAGAAGCAATGACGATGGCAGATCGTATCGTTATCATGAAAGATGGCTTTATCCAACAGATCGGTACGCCAAAAGAAGTGTATGACACACCAGTCAATATGTTCGTCGCAGGCTTTATCGGTTCACCTGCAATGAACTTCTTCAACGTTACTTTAAACAATGGAGTAATCAGTGACGGTCATGGCTTAAAATTAAAAATCCCTGAAGGAAAAAACAAAGTCTTAGTTGAAAAAGGCTATGAAGGGAAAGAAGTTGTTTTTGGTATTCGCCCTGAAGATATCCACAGTGAACAAGTGGTGTTAGAAGCACAACCCGAAGCAGTTGTTCATTCAGAAGTTGTTGTATCAGAATTGTTAGGTGCAGAAACCATGCTTTATACCCGAACAGGTACAACTGAATTTATTTCAAAAGTCGATGCACGTGACTTCCATAAACCAGGGGAAATGGTCGACTTAGCATTCAATATCAGCAAAGGACATTTCTTTGACAAATCAACTGAAGAAGTGATCGGATTGCCATAAAAATTAAAAAATCAGCTTTTGATGTAAATTTTGGCAGAAACTATGCCAAAAGCTAGAACTATAAAAAATAAGCCGAAAGTGCTGTGTTCATACACAGCACTTTCGGCTTATTCATTTTAAAGGAGTTATCTCTAGTTAAAGAGGAAAAACTGATTGATAATGGTACTTTTTTCAAGCCATTTTCTTGATTGATTTCGTTGAAGGTGTCTTCTGACTTACTTGCTTAGCTTTAGTGAAAACTGGAATATCAAAGTATTTGCTCAATGTTCCGGCTACAAAATAAGCAATATTGTAATCGACTAAACTATGGATCAACCCACCAATCCCCATTAGGATAAAGACTGTATAAAAATAGCCTTCAGAATAATAAGTTTCTGGCATGTTCCCTACAAAGAAAAAGACACTAACCACTAACATTTCCGCAATCGAATGAATGATACCTATCACAAAATTGAAACTTTGGAAGCGCCAGTTGGCTAAAGTAAATTGGCCATTTTTTAAAACGATTTCTGGTTTCTTTTGCAAATACCAAGAACCAATCACTGCAAAAATCAAATGAGATAATGCACGTAGCGCAATAATCACTGGTGTGGTCAAAAAGAAGCCAAATGTTGTACCCAAAGCAACGGTAATCGCAATTCCTGGTGAAAAAAACATCGCAATAAATATGGGTACATGAGAAGCCAAAGTAAAAGAAGCAGGTGGAATCATGATTTTTGGCATAACCATTGGAATAATAACCCCCATAGCTATCAACAAGGCAGAAATAGTCAGGGATCGTACTGATTTTTTTTTCATTTTTTTCTCTCCTAATGTGTCTTGACACCTTTATGATGTCTTATTTTAACTTTAACAACAAAATGTGTCAAGACACATCAATCAGAAAAATGTTGAATGAGCCTTTTTCATGTATTCAATTATCCGACACCAGATAAAGTAAATTTTGAATGAAGCTTATACAAGAAATATGTTTTAAACTACAGTCTCTGCTAGCTACATCATCTCCTTTTATTTTTGTCTATATAGATGAAAGACAAATACAAAAAAGAAGTACGCTCTATGTACATGTCAACAACAATATTTCCTGGAACCCTATTTAGCCCCAGTATCATTCTAATTCCCTACCCTAAGGTATACACTAAAACAACGAGATACACTGGGCTCACCCTCTTGAAGTATAATCCATTTTAATGGTTGCTGATTTTAATACAAAAATAAACCCGTCCACCCTCACTGAAGTTTATGACAGGTTTATTTTTGGTTATTTTACTTCAATCAAAAAAATTTTTTTCTTTTTTATAAGGATAGCTCCACCAAAACAACAGTATGAACACGATAAAAAAAATTACTTTTAAATAGACAGGAACATCCCTGAAATAAACTCTTATTGTTTTTCCAAAATCATCATGAATGAATAATCTAATGAAATTAGATACACAAAAAAATAGTGTCAGTCCCCAAAAAATCAGTCTCTTTGTTCCTTTCATTTTCTTACACTCATCCTATAAGAAAATGAAGCTAGCAGTCTTAACAGTCCAATGAGCTGCGGTTCTATTCCACCCATGATTCACTAACCAATTTTCTGCACCTTGTTCTAAATTATCTTGCCATTCGAATAAGTAATTAGTAACATCACTTACCGTTTTTTCACCTGTTTTAGCTACTAACCATTTGGCTATCTTTTTAATGACGGCAATTTTCCAGCGAGGAGTTGGTTGTCTATCGGACTCGTATTTTTCTTTTAATATTTGTAATTGCTCCACTTGGGATAAGTGAGCACCGGATACTAATCGTTCAAATTCTGCTTTCTTTTCATTTGATAAATCGTTGTAGTATTTGTCAAATTCGTTTGTGGCGGTAAAGTTTGTAGCTTTTTCTGAAGCAAATACATTGGTAACAGGGGCAATTGATCCGCCAACGGTAATCAATGTTAACCCCAAAACAATCGATTGGTTCATTTTGTTCATTACCTCACCCTTCTTTCTCCTTAGTAATCAAAATAAGTTCTAAAAATTCATCGTGTTCATTTATGATTATAGTATCGTTTTATTCTAAAAAAATTTATTTTCATAAGAAACTATTTTTCGGTCTAAACCGTTAGCCATTCTTAAATACATGAACGATTATGATCTTAAACTGAGATTACAGGAATCGGGTTACAGTAGTCATTTACTTATTTTTCAATTAGTGATGACCATCCAACTCATTTTATTGGACTTAGATAAACAAAACGCCTAAAAGCTAGCATGCTAGACTTTTAGGCGTTTTGCTTTCTTTATTGAATTAGATTAGAACTTAATTTTTCTCGCTCAGCTCTTCCATTGCATTACTTAATGCAGCAAATTCGGCTAATGAGAGGGTTTCTCCACGACGTTTAGGATCGATGTTAGCTTTTTCTAAACTAGTCGTTAACCAAGCTTTCGTTGCTTCATCTTTGCCATATGAAGATTGTAAGTTATTCCATAATGTTTTTCTTCGTTGCTGAAACGCTGCTTTTGTCAATCGGAAAAATGCCTTTTCATCAGTAACCGCTACAGCTGGTTGCTTTCTTCTGGTTAGTTTCAAGATAGCTGAATCGACATTCGGTTGCGGAACAAAAACAGTCTTAGGTACGATGAAAGCAACAGATGCTTCCATAAAATACTGTACAGCGATTGATAATGAGCCATATGCTTTTGTACCAGGCTTAGCAGAAATACGGTCAGCGACTTCTTTTTGCATCATCACAACCATTTCTTCTACTTGCAGATCTGATTCTAAGAAATGCATCATGATCGGTGTCGTAATATAATAAGGTAAATTTGCAACAACTTTGATCGGTAAATCTTGTTCAAAATAGGTTGTTGCTGCCTGATCTAAATTAGTTTTTAAAATATCTTGATGAACAATAGTCACATTAGGATAAGGAGCTAACGTATCTTTTAACACAGGAATCAAGCGATCATCGATTTCAAAGGCAACAACTTGATTGGCATTACGTGCTAGTTGTTCCGTCAACGCTCCAATACCTGGACCAACTTCGATGACATTTGTTTGTTGATCGATTTCGCCAGTTTCCACGATTTTTCTTAAGATATTTGGCTCAGTCAAAAAATTTTGACCTAAACTTTTTTTAAATGAAAATCCATGTTTCAATAAGATTTCTTTTGTTCTAGAAGGTGTCGCAATATCACGCTGTTCACTCATGTTGTTCCTCCACTTTTTTCATTGCTTGGGCAAATTCTTCTGGTGTGATCCGAAACATTTTTAAACGCTTCTCCAGTTGTTTCCCATTGGTATAACCAATTCTTAATTCGTCCCCTAATTTTTCACGTTTTTCTTTTGCTTGCGCTCCCGCTATTAAACCATGAGAAATCAGCACTTGTCTAGTAATTTCCGTTTCGTCTTCCTCAAAAGATGGGGTGATTACTTTTTTCAATGCTTCTAAGATGGCCTCGTCACTAGCATGTTCAACGCCAAGACTTCCTTGTTTTTTGGGACGTGCTTGCTGACGAGGTAAGAAAGCATGTTTTGCCTGAGGAACGACTTCCATGATCGTCTTGCGGATTTTCTCGCCCGAAAAATCAGGATCAGTAAAGATGATTACACCACGTGTTTCCTGCGCATGTTCAATCTGCATGAGTATTTCATCATTGATCGCTGAACCAATCGTTTCGATCGTGTCGACGTCGACTACTTCTTGGAGTCTTCTAGTATCGTCTTTTCCCTCAACGACTACAATTTCTTGGATTTTTAATTTAGTCATTTTCAGCGATCCTAAATAGACGATGAGCATTTTTCCAAGTTTGGAGCGCCACTTCTTCTACCGGAAGATTACGTAATTCGGCAATTTTTTCAACTGTATAACGGGTATAACCTGGCTCGTTTCGTTTCCCACGATAAGGTACTGGAGCTAAGTAAGGCGCATCCGTTTCTACTAGCAATCGATCGAGTGGAACATGAGTGGCTGCTTCTTGAACATCTTGCGCTTTTTTGAAAGTCACGACCCCACTAAATGAAATGTGCATTCCTAAATCAAGAAATCGTTTGGCCCATTCAAAATCGCCACTAAAACTGTGCATGATTCCACCAATATCACGAATATCTTCTTCTTTTAAAATTTGATAAGTATCTGCTAACGCTTCCCTGGTATGGATACTGATCGGCAGATTCATTTCTTTCGCAATCGCAATTTGTCTACGAAAAACTTCAGCTTGCACTTCTTTCGGATCTTCCATCCAGTAATAATCTAAGCCGATTTCACCTAACGCTACCACTTTCGGCATCGTTAATTGCTCTTGTAATTTTTTCTCAACGTCTTTAGTATAACTTCCTGCTTCAGTAGGATGCCAACCAATAATACTATATATGTTTGAATAATCGTGACTAAGCTGTAATGATTTTTCGATCGTTGGGGTATCGAAACCTACTACCGCCATTTTTGTCACGCCCAACTCTTTGGCCCGTTCAATAGTTTCAGGAATATCATCATTAAATTGTTCCGCATTCAAATGGGTATGAGAATCAAATATCATTTTTTATCGCTCCTTTTCTTCATTACTTTAGCATATAAGTTGCTATGGCAGAAGTAGGAAAGACGAAAATCAGGTCAAATTTATTGAAATGCAAATTTCTAGTTGTAAATAAAAGGACTTAAGCAAGTTTCCTCTCTTAAGTCCTTTTACATGACTATTAAATTAACGCTCGACTTGTTTTTTCTTGTAATAATACACTGGGATACCTAGTAATGTGACAACGATCCCGATCATTGCCAAAGCTGTTTGAGTAAATAAAGTCATCCCTAAAATAAAGACAGCGCCAAAGATTGCAATCAATGGAATCACTGGATACAAAGGTACTTTGTATGGTCTTGGTAAGTCTGGTTGTTTTTTTCTTAAAACAAATACACCGATAAATATCAATAAGCTAAACAGCCACATAACAAAAATTAGCATATCAGTTAAAAAGTCGAATGAACCTAAACTCATCATAATGCACGCAATCACTAATTGAAAAAGTGCTGGAACATATGGCACTGTGAATTTTTTTGATAATTTCGTTAACTGTTTACTAAAAGGTAACTCACCTTCCAAAGCCATCGCATAAGGAATACGGATTCCGGTCAACGTGTACCCATTCAGTGCCCCATAAACAGAAATCAAGATACCGATCGTCACGATCTTTCCACCGATATTTCCAAAAATAACCGCTGATGCATCAGATGCTGCATTAAGGTTACCTGCAATCTGATCAATTGGCAGAGTTTTTAAGAAAACAAAGTTGATCAATAAGTAAACCACTGTTACAAAACTTAACCCTAAAATAATTGCTTTAGGTAAATCTTTTTCGGGACGTTTCATTTCCCCCGCCATTGCGCCGACACCAAGCCAGCCATCATAAGCGAATAAAGTTGCTAGTAAAGCACTACTTAAGCCTTCTGCAAACGACACATCTTTCCCTGCTTCAAATGGGAATAGTTGGATCGTTCCACTACCTGGTGTCAACAGTCCCCAAATAACGATGACAGCTAATGGAATCAATTTGATAATCAGTGTCGCAGACTGGACAGTCGTACCCACTTTTGTTCCTAGTAAATTCAAACCAGTAACAGAAATAGCAGTAATAATCGCAATTAATAGAAGATAATCCGTAGATATTTGTAATAAGTTCGTCATTTGTGTCGCAAAAATAATCGAAAGCGCCGCAATATTCGCTGGAAAATAAATCAAGCTTTGGGACCAACCCAGTAAAAAGCTCGGTAATTTTCCATAAGCGGCTTCAATATATTTGACTGCACCACCCGTTTCTGGGATCGCAGTTGCCAACTCAGCTACCGTTAGACCAGCACAGATCGTTAAAAATCCTCCTAATAGCCATGCCAATAAGGTCAAACTAGTCGATTGTGTACTTGCCGTAACAGCCGCTGTTTTAAAGAAAACTCCTGCCCCAATTACAGTTCCCATAACAGTTGCTAATGCGCCAAATAAGTTGATCTCTCGTTTTAACTTGCCTTTCATTCACATTCCCCTTTTCCCCGCAGTTTTTAATATAATTTTCAGTATAACGGAGAATATTTTGTTTTACCATCATTTTTTTCAGTAAATTTATTGAAAGATACCACCTTAGACCTATGAATCCTCCATTCTCCTCACTTATAATTAATGTAGGTTAGATAAAGGAGGACCAATTATGGAATTTAATCGTTCTTACCCAAAACTGGCATCTTTCCTAAAGGATCATTTTGCCATTTCCAGAAAATCACAACAACAATCGCTTTGGCATTGGTTCACGCTGATTTTGTTCGGGACATTCATTCTTGCTACTTTCACTCAACAGTTGCTTTTGTTGTTTAGCTTGATTCTGCTCGTTGCACTGATCAAAGGTCCCGGAATGATTCTATGGGGAGCCATTTATGCTTTTTTTATCAGCCTTTTCCCTCCTCTAGGTATCATTTTATCTGCGCTTTTCTTTCTATTGAATCTCAGTACTTTCACCAAAAATTGGCGAGTCACTTTAGTTGCTGGTTTCTTTTATTTTTACCCTGCAACGATCATGTCGTTAAGAACGCTCTCACATCTCGATAATCCTTGGTTCCTTTATAGCAGTTTATTCGCTGGGTTAGTGCTACTCCATTTGATGTTGCAAAAACTTTACCAACGCTATGGGATTGGCCGAACGATTTTTTGGTACATTGTATCGATACCCTTTACTCTTTTAAGTTTCTTGTTACCAACTCGTTTAAAAGAGCGATTCAAAAAAATCCCCTCAAAAAAGTAGTGTCAATTTGTATAGCGACCACCCAAAGTTAGATTTTGGCTTTAACTTTAGGTGGTCGCTTTAATCTATCTATTCCAGGCAAAACATACTAAGATTAATATTTACGTTTGTTACATTTAGTAAACTGAAGGATGCTATTTACACAGTAAACTCATCATACTCTAAAAAATAGGAATTCTTAAATTTGTTGTGAAAGAGAAATCATCTCAATTAACCCTTGAGCAGCTTCACTGCCTTTATTTCCTGCTTTCGTCCCTGCTCGTTCAATTGCTTGCTCAATAGTTTCTGTGGTTAATACACCGAACATCACTGGAATATTGGACTCCAGGTTAATATGTGCGACTCCTTTGGCTACCTCATTGGAAACCAATTCATAATGAGTAGTTGCACCTCTGATAACTGTCCCCAACGTAATCAACCCATCGTAACTGTCCTTTTTGCTGAGCTTTTTGGTAATAAAAGGAATTTCAAAAGCTCCTGGTACCCAATAAATATCAATTTGTTCTTCTTTTACACCGTGCCTTTTTAAATTATCCAATGCTCCTTGTAATAATTTTTGATTGATAAATTCATTAAAACGCGCGACTACAATTCCGATTCGAAGATCCTTTGGAGAATAATTTCCTTCAAAAATTGTCATTTTCTTGCTCCTTTATTTTTATACTGATAAGTAATGGTGAAACTTATCTTTTTTTGTTTTTAAATAGGCTTGGTTTTCCTTTTTCGGAACGGTTTCAATTGGCACCCTATCGACAATCGTAATTCCATCTTGTTGTAACTCTATTACTTTATCGGGATTGTTTGTAAGTAAACGAATGGACGTTACACCAATTGATTTTAAAATTTCTGCTGCAAAGTGATAATCCCGTTCATCCGGAGCAAAGCCCAATTCAGTATTTGCTTCATAAGTATCCAATCCTTTTTCCTGCAATTGATACGCTTTTAACTTATTCCTCAATCCGATTCCGCGACCTTCTTGACGAAGATAAAGAATAGCTCCAGTCCCCTCTTCCTCGATCATTCTCATCGCTTCATGTAACTGTTTCCCACAATCGCAACGCTGAGACCCGAAGACATCACCAGTTAGACATTCCGAATGAACTCGGACTAATGTAGGAAACTGACTATTTTGAATATCTCCCTTTGTTAACAATAGATGCTCCCGTTTTTCTCCGTCTTCATAAATAGTCAATTTGAAATCACCATAATCTGTTGGTAAATTTACGGTTATATGACTATTTTCTTCTAAATAATTTACCAACTCATCAATCGTAATTAAGGGTAATTGCCATTCTTCAGATAAACGGGTCAGATCTTTCATTCTTGCCATCGTTCCATCTTCTTTCAGAATCTCACAAATATAAGCAGCCTCTACACTATTAGCTATTTTGGCTAAATCAATTGCAGCTTCGGTGTGTCCTCGACGTATAAGCGTTCCGCCATCTACACTAATCAAAGGAAAAATATGTCCTGGTCTAAGAAAATCACTTGTTTTCGAATGAGGATCAGCCAATGCTTTAATGGAAGTAGCTCGATCAAATACTGAAATACCAGTCTTCGTATGTTTATGATCCACACTAATTGTAAAAGCTGTACCAAACGCATCAGTATTATGAGTTGTCATTTCTCCTAAAGATAAGCGTTGCGCAATGTCATTAGAAATCGGCACACAGATTAATCCTCGTCCAAATTTGGTCATGAAATTTACTGCCTCAGGTGTCACATATTCGGCTAAACCAACCAAATCTCCTTCTGATTCTCTATCTTCATCATCAGCTACAATGATTAATCCGCCCTTTTTCAAGGTCTTTATTGCTTCAGTAATATTCCTCATAATAAGTCCTTCTCCTTGTACATCTCAAATTTATTTCTCTGTGCCTTTACATATTTCCCAACGATATCCGTTTCTATATTCACAAGATGTCCTACACCTAAATTCCCCAGATTTGTTAAGGATTTAGAATGTGGAATCAGGCTAACAGAAAAGCTTGCTGTTGTTGTTTCCGTAACCGTTAAACTTACTCCATTAATTGCAATTGATCCTTGCGGAATGATTTCACCTGCATATTTGGTTGGATAAGCAAACGTCAAAATTAATGCGTTTTGATTCTCTATTTTCTTAATCAATCTTGTAACAGTATCAATATGTCCCGAAACAAAATGTCCTTCAAAGCGTTGCGTCATCAAAACTGCTCGTTCTAGATTTACCCTCTCTCCAACTTTTACGGTGGAGAAAGTAGTCCGTTTAAAAGTTTCAGGCATTATTTCAGCTTTAAAAAATGTGCTTGAAACCTCAATAGCAGTTAAGCACACGCCATTGACTGCCATGCTATCTCCAATTTTGTAATCACTTAGTATACTGTTTGAAGCTTGGAAAGTGAGTTGGATCATTTGTTGGTTTCGTCTAATTTCTTTGACTTTTCCTTGCTCGGCGATTAATCCTGTGAACATTGCTTTCGTTTCCCCCTAACTCGAATGTCTTTTCCAAGCTGTTCAACTTCCAAAAATACTAATTGTTGTTCTTTAGAAACTAAACGTTCACTATGAAAGGACATCGGACTTTTTCCACCAAAAAGTTTGGGCGCAATATAACTGATGACTTCATCCCAGAGATTTTCTGCTAAAAAAGCATCATGAATTTTCGCTCCACCTTCTATATACAGCGACTGAACACCTCTTTTTCTCATGGTCTCAATAAAGAAGGTAAAAGAAAACTTAGGCGTATAAAAAATAGTTACATGGGGAAACAGTTCCTTTAGCTTAGGGTTTTCCGTAAATATCCAGACTGGATTTGTTGTCGTTTGAAAAAGATTGAGTTTAGGATTTTTAAGAATCCGCCCTCTACGATCCAAAACAATGCGCACTGGTGGAAAGTTAGTTACGATATCAGGCAACAAAATAGGGTTATCAACTAGAACGGTTTCGCTTCCCACTACGATTCCTTGATGTTCTCCTCGCTCTTTCCGTACTCTTGAGATTGCCTCTGTACCTGTTATTGAGTACCGCGAACCTTCCTTTAAAGAAATCTTTCCATCTAGTGTAATAGCTTGTTTTAATGTGATATAGGGACGATCCCTTTCAAAAAAATGGTTACAAAAAGGGTTCAGTGCTCTACATTTCTCTTCTTCCACACCTACAATTACTTTGATCCCATGCTTTTGTAGAAATTCTTTCCCTTTTCCTGCTACTAAAGGATTTGGGTCAAGTTGACCTATGACTACCGTTGAGATACCAGACTGAATAATAGCTTGCGTACAAGGCGGCTGTTTCCCTTGGTGGTTACAAGGTTCTAAGGTAACATATAGAGTTGAATTAAACAGTTCTTCGGGGGAATCACAATTTTGAATAGCATTTACTTCAGCGTGGGACTCGCCATATTGTAAATGGGCACCTAGTGAGAGTAGCTTTCCTTCTTTTACAATCGCTGCTCCAACTAATGGATTGGTAAAGGTATTTCCCTTTCCTTTTTTTGCCTCTTCAATCGCAGCCATCATGAAAGACTGGTGCATATCAATTCCCCCTTTCAACAAAAAAAGCCCTGCGAAATTAATCACAGGGCATAACTAAATAAACCTAAAGATAATCGATTTTAATACAAATAAAACCGATCTTCAGTCGATTTTTCTTCTCCCATCCAGACTTTAACTGTCGGTGCCAGATTCTCACTGGCTCAACCACAAAAATGTGGGTCACGGACTTCGAGTAAACTCGTCACCGTCGGTCGGGAATTACACCCTGCCCCGAAGAAATATTCAATTCGTTTAGAGTATATTCTTAAAACTTAATTGTGTCAACCTAAAAAATAGAGAGAAAATGGCGTATGGACGTCCTCGTTTATTTAATGCTAATCATATGATTAGAACAAGTATTACATATTTATAAAATAGTCTCCTAAAAATTGATTCATTTTACATAAATATCAGCTTTGTTATTTTCCGTCTTTTGAAATCGTTTACAAAAACTTAGTTATCTCGATTGTATGAAGTCACAATCTGTGACATCATGATAATAGTCATATTCCACAATTTCTGACTAATTGTACCTCTTTTTATGTTTAAATATAATTAAAAAGGAAAAAGAAATATAGGAGGTTTTTATGGAATTTGGAAAACTGTTAAAACAAGAAAGGAAGAAAATGAATTTGACCCAAGCGGATTTGGCTGAACAGTTAAATGTAAGTCGTTCAGCGATTTCAAATTGGGAAATTGGTAGAAATTATCCCGATATTCAAACAATTATTGATATATCTAATGTTTTAGGTGTATCTCTTGATTATCTTTTGAATGAAGATCAAAAAATAATGGAAGCCGTGGATAATGATTTAACAAAGAAAAAAAAGATAAAAAAGATCTCTGTTATTTTGGCTGGATTACTATTAGTGGCTATTGGGACTATCATTTTTCTTTTATATCCAAAAAAACCTACGATAATTTTTGTTAAGGATGTTCTTCCAAAAAATTCTGAAATTTCCACCTTAAAGAAACATGAAATAAAGGAAGTTTTTCTTGAAGACCATCAATTAAAAATTATTTTACATATCACAGGAAATGAAGCTGGGTATTATGTAGAAAGTGGTGCTGACGAAATGACAGTTAGCCTCTATAAAACAAAAAATAAATCTTTGAAATCAAATAAACTTATCCCATACGATGGAGTGTTTACTATCGATTTAATCGAATACCCTCGCTTAAAAAATATTTATATCGCTTATTCTCCTAATTAATTTATTATTAATTTCGTCAGTTTAAAATCAAGTTAATAAGTCCTAATTTTGATAAATACTGTCAATAGTCATTCAAAAATGTCGGTGTGTCCAAAACGACATTCTTGAATGACTATCGACAATCTCATCTTTCAACTCCCACAATTTTAAAAATATAAAATTTTTTTCTTCTGCTTGATTGCTTACCCTATTTAAAAATTCAGTTTTTCCAGATCCCCAAGTTCCATTTAAAAAAAATGTCTTTTTTTCTTTAATTAATTTTGAAAACATTTTTACTGCTTCTGTAGTATCAATTCTTTCTAACTCTATTTGCTTTATGACAATCCCCTCCTAAGAAATAAATTTCCCAAGTGTATCTTTTTTAATATATTTCAGTTCATTAGAATTATATATAGTAAAAATAGTTTGCGATTCACATAGCTGCCAAATAAGAATTTAGCACAATTTGGTACTAATACTAACTAGCAATTTATTTCCTATTGCTCAACTTAGTTATGGTACTATACGTTCTAAAGTTACATTATTTATCAGCTTAATCTCTTCGTTTCTCAATTTTCAATTTTAATCATGCTTTTCATTAGGTGCTCAATTTCGTTGACTGTATCTGTAAATGAAATGGATTTCGCAAACGTGTTAACTGAACGATATTTTTCCCACTGTTCTTCCAAGTAGTCGTTTCCTCTGATCTTTTCCATTTCTCTTTCATAATAAAAAGACAAAGATTCGGTATCTCCACGTTTTGTGAATGTATTTCGAACACTTTTATATAACTCTTTCGTATCAATATTTTCTAATTTTGGTATGGTAAATAAGTCATAGTAATCTTTTACTCTCGAATTATCTGTACCAAAGCTGAACGTAGCACTTAGCTTTTCTGCAATAATTTGTTCTGTTGGATAAGCTGGAATCTCCACTTTTTTATCTTCAAACATTAATTGGTGATAGTGTGTATCTACTTCAGGATAAATAGAATCTCCTGTTGTCACGTCCATTTTAAACGGCACACGCACTTTCTCTAAATTAGCCACCAATTTAATTTGAAATCCAGGATAAAAATCGGCTTCTCTTGTTTCCTTCATTCCTTGAATAGAGAAAACAATACCTTCTTTCGTGGGCTTCCTAATCAAATCATTAAAAATATTCTTCAATTTTTCTTCAGTTAATTTGCTATTTCTAAATGTCGTGTCGATATCAATTGTTGTCCTTCTATCGATTCCATATTTTGATCCTAATAAAAAGCCACCTTTCAAAATGAAGTCATTTTTGTACTTTGATTCAGAAATTTGTTCAATTAAACGATCCATCATAAAATGCCGTTGTACTAACTGTGCATTTAGCCCTGTACTCTTTGCTAAATTTCTGGTTTTTGATGCAAATTGTGTCGGTGTCATCTTTTCCCTCCATTAATATAAGCTTTGCATGTGGTATTTCATTTCTTTTTCTACATGTAGTTTTGTCATATAATCTCTTAATTTGCTCGGATCTCTCAATGGATCTTCCATGTACTCTTTTAATGCTGCTAATTTCATTTCGTATTCAATTTCATATCTCGGATTCCAAATATCACAAAGTGTACGCTCTTTATCATACATAGTAATAGGATTCCCTTGGAAGGAAGTTCCCTCTACTTTTCCTAGCTCATAAACTTCTTTCTTCACGAAATGAAATTGTAACTGCTGCTCTTTTGTAATTGAACGATCAACATTGTATCCATGGGGAAAAGTTAAATGAATGAATTTCGGCATATTCGTAGAAAGCTGGTAAATATCTAAAGTCGTTTCATGAGAAAAGATTCCCCTGGAAAATCGTTGCTGAAGCCAAAATAAATCATCTATTCCATGACCATCCTCTACATAATAACCACGATCAACTTTGATCAATTTTCCTTTATTCACCAATCTTTGTACAGTAGTTGCTGCGATTCCAAATTTTCTGGCTTCCTTCATAGATAAATTTCCATCGCGAATAGCCAACAATTCTTTCAATTTATCTTGCATTTACTTACCTCTTCTTTCGTTACAAATACACTACTTAAATTATATCATGGTAGTTTAATTGTAACAAGATGAACTTTGATGTCGATGAAATTCGCCAACATCTTTTTTATGATGTAAAAGGGTAAAAAAGACACCTGGAATCCTTTAGAATTAATTTGACGAATCAATTCATAGGAGGACTCAAAATGGCTTATACTCAGCTTATCGAAGGACTTTAAATATTCTAAACCTAATTATCTATTTTGAGGAAAATAATTTAACCCCAAAAAATATAATGGTAAATTTAATTGATTGGCAAAGATACTCTTCAATACACGCCCGAAGAATATCCACATTGTCATTTGTCGTCCCCTCTAGGATCTTTTGTTAGAAGTCCAGTTATTGCGACGTTTTATGATTCGTCGTGTTAAAACCAACCAAATAAAAAAGACAGAAAGAAATATTTCTTCTTTCTGTCCAAATTATTCTAAGATTATTCTTTACCAACATCATTTGACTACACTACTTTTTATGATGATTGGCTCACCATTCACGCTTACTGATTATTGACCTAAATCATATGGATGTTCATCTTACCCAATTTCTGAACCATTTGGCATTGATTTTGGCGCTTCGACTACTTGTAACGTGCCATCTGGTGCTTCTGCAGAAAGAATCATCCCTTGACTGATTTGTCCACGCATCTTACGTGGTTTCAAATTCGCTACGATCACTAGTTTTTTGCCGATCAATTCACTTGGATCAGGATAAAATTCAGCGATACCTGATAAAATTTGGCGGTCTTGGTTATCTCCCGCATCTAAACGGAATTGCAATAGCTTATCTGCTCCTTCAACTTTTTGACAGTTGATGACTTCAGCTACTTTTAATTCCACTTTTTCAAATACATCAAATTTGATTTGTTTGTCTTTAGTTGAAACAAGCTCAGTTTCTTCTGGGTCCCATTTCACTGATTCTTCATTCGTTTGGGTTCCTTCAGACATTTTCGCTTGGATATAGCTGATTTCTTCTTCCATGTCCAACCGTGGGAAAATTGGCGTACCTTTAGCAACTACTTTTGTTCCAGAAGGAAATTCGCCAAAGTGCAAGCCTTGAAGATTCATCGTTTCTGGGTCTAGTCCTAATTGATTAAAGATTTTAATTGGCGTTTCTGTCATGATCGGTTGCAATAAGATCGCAGTGATCCGTAATGATTCTGCTAGATGGATCATTACACTCGCTAATTCTTTTTTCTTGTCCTCGTCTTTGACTAAAACCCATGGCTCTGTTTCATCGATATATTTATTTGCACGAGAAATCAAGACCCAAATTTCAGCTAATGCCGTATTGAACTCCATTTTTTCCATCGCATCATGATATCGTCCAACGACATTTGCAGCTGTTGTTGATAATTCACTATCAAAAGGCGTCACTAAAGAAGCATAGTCAGGAACGATCCCATCACAATATTTATTGATCATTGCAACGGTACGATTCAATAGGTTTCCAAGATCGTTCGCCAAGTCATAGTTGACCCGAGAAACAAAATCTTCTGGTGTAAATACGCCATCTGAACCAAATGGAACAGCACGAAGTAAATAGTAACGTAACGCATCGAGACCATAACGTTCAACTAGCATCTCTGGATAAACCACGTTTCCTTTTGACTTAGACATTTTTCCGTCTTTCATCAACAACCAACCGTGACCAAAGACTTTTTTCGGTAACGGTAAATCTAATGCCATCAACATGATTGGCCAATAGATCGTATGGAAACGGACAATTTCTTTTCCAACCATATGGACATCTGCCGGCCAATATTTTTGGAATAAGCTATCATCATCAGAGCCGTAACCTAATGCAGTAATATAGTTGGATAACGCATCGATCCAAACATAAACGACATGTTTAGGGTCGTCTTTCACAGGGATCCCCCAACTAAATGTCGTTCTGGAAACAGCAAGATCTTCTAACCCTGGTTTGATAAAGTTATTGATCATTTCTTTCTTACGAGATTCTGGTTGGATAAATTCAGGATGCTCTTGGTAATACTCTAAAAGACGATCAGCATATTTGCTCATACGGAAGAAATAAGATTCTTCTTTGACTAATTCGACTTCATGCCCACTTGGAGCTTTCCCACCGATTACATTTCCTTCTTCGTCTTTATAAACTTCTGCTAATTGTGTTTCAGTGAAAAATTCTTCATCCGAAACAGAATACCAGCCTTCATATTCGCCAAGATAAATATCGCCTTGTTCAACTAGACGATCAAAGATTTTTTGAACAGCCGCTTTATGATAATCATCCGTTGTTCGAATGAATTTGTCATAACTGATATCCAGCGTTTTCCAAAGTTTTTTCACATCCGCAGCCATCTTATCGACATAGGCTTGTGGTTCAACACCTAATTCTGCTGCTTTTTTTTCTATTTTTTGACCGTGTTCATCCACCCCAGTTAGATAAAACACATCAAAGCCCATCAATCGCTTATAACGTGCAACTGCATCACAGGCAATCGTTGTATACGAATTACCAATATGCAGTTTGCCACTTGGATAATAGATTGGCGTCGTAATATAAAAAGTTTCCTTTTCTGCCATGGGGCTCTTCCTCCTTTATCGCATGATGCGAATTCATTTCCTTGCTAGTATACCATAAATCAAAAAGACTGCGACGATTTTTTCGCTACCCTCTAACAAATGCCTTTCCTCTTTATTATTTTCCTAGTAAAACATGCTATAATAATTAATAGTGTGTGAAAAGAAACCTAGGAATCAGTAAGTTTCGTTTTTAGTAAGCAGCACGTTTACATGTAGGTTATCTCTCACAATGTCACGGAATCTTGTAGCAGTCCCGTTGTTTTATTTTGACGAAACATAGCTTCGACTTAATAGTTGCTTATAGGAAGAAAACATCGTTCTCCCTTCTAAATAAACCTTTTTATAACAACCCAAAAGCAAGTGGATCTGAAATAGGCTGTTTATGTTTACGACTAATAGACAGTTCATTGTCCAAGAAAGGCTGAAATTTTATGCAAAAAAAACATCTTTATTTTACAATCAGTATTGCACTGCTTTCAGTGTTACACTGGCTGTTCAGCTATTTTTATATACGATTATATGGTTATTTTAACCTCCAAGGAAGCTTGAATCAGTTTCTTTTATTTACCCAAGTTTTTCGTTTTGTTCTCAATTTTTATATCATTTTTTGTGGGTATGTAACGCTTCGTGAAGAAAATAGAAAACTGTTACTGATCTATTTACTTTTCTTCTTGTTCAATTTACTCCTACCGTTTTTATTCCCTATCTAAGTATAGAAGTCTTTCTCCAAGGAAAACTTTGGTTTTTTTTTGGAGTCTGCTAAAATAAGATAAAAGTATATTTAAACAAGAACGTCATCAGGAGGTTAAAAGATGAAACAATTTGCTTCTAAAGAAGAGGAAAAGTTATATTATGAACATGAAGCAAGTGAAGCTGATTTTCTTGACTGGTATCAAAAGCAAGAACGCCCAGAATATGACAAACCTTCTTTGACTGTTGATATCGTGTTGATGTGTTACAACAAGGAAGAAGACCAGTTAAAAATTTTACTGATCCAAAGAAAAGGGCATCCCTACCGAAATTCATGGGCTTTACCAGGTGGTTTTGTCCAAAAGAATGAATCCACTGGTGAAAGTGTCTTACGTGAAACCAAAGAGGAAACGGGTGTCGTGATTTCTCAGGAAAATATTGAGCAGCTACACACCTTCAGCACACCGAACCGAGACCCTCGAGGCTGGGTCGTGACTGTCAGTTACTTGGCTTTTATTGGTGAAGAACCGTTGATTGCTGGTGACGATGCAGAAGAAGTCCGATGGTTTACCTTGACACGCCAAGGAAACAAAATCCATCTAACGAGTGATGAAGTTGCTATTTCTTTAGATTTACTGACAAGTGAATCTTCTGGCAAAGATACTTTAGCATTTGACCATAGTGAGATCATTACGAAAGCATTTAATCGAGTGACAAATAAAATGGAACATGAACCACAAGTCTTACAAGTATTAGGTAAAGATTTTACGATCACAGAAGCCCGAAAAGTATTTGCCAAATTTTTAGGGATCGATTTTAAAATGATTGATCATTCAAATTTCAAAAAAGCGATGCTGCAATACTTTGATGAAATTGGTGAACGACCAGTAGGAATCGGGCGTCCATCCAAGATTTATCAGTTGAAACCTGGAAACTATGAATAAGATGAAGATTTCAGAAAGCTGAAATACCAAAGATTTTTATTGGATTTTTCTGCAATCATTAATACCTGAGCAATCACCCATTAATGACCATCTGATGGATAAATACTTCTCATAAATAAGCCGAAGAATTACACAAAAGCAATGCTTTTGGTATTCTTCGGCTTATTTTAGAGGTTAGCCAGAAAGGTCATTACCTCCTTGTTTGGTTTATCATAATTAGTGAGCTTTTCTTGAGAAGAAAATTCCTAGAAACAAAAACAGCAAGTGTTTTTTATCAACAAGGCGATCCCTAGCGCTCCTACCAGTTCATTTATTCAAAAATCACTTGTTTCCCGATTTTTTCTAGTTCTAGACTTTTTTTAATCACTAAAGGATCGGTTTGTTCATTCATATTGATCAAAATCAACGTTTTATTATACCAGTTTGCTTTATACCTTAACTTAGTCACTAATTTATACCAATCTTGAAGTGAGAAGTCTGACAAGAAAGTTTCATTAGGGACAGCTTCTACAAACAAATAGTCATAATAACGAATCAATTTGCCAGATAACTGTTCCAAATAATTTTCTTTTTGAAATTTTTGTTTTAAATAAAGATCCATTACTTTACGCTTTTGTTTTTGATAGTTCTTCGATCGTTCCAAACGAGCTTTTCGTTTCTGAGCTGCCCGTCCCTTAATCCCTAATTTCCTCTTAGCCAGCTGCATTTCTTTTTCGGTTTTTTTCAACAATGGCAATGGTACATCAACTGGAGAGGATGTCTCGATTAGTTTTTGCGGATCATAAGCCACACCGATCCAACGACGAGACTCTGTTATTTCTTTCGCTGAAACCTCACAGAGTAAAGAAACATAAAAAGCTTCATTATAACGTGAGGAGATCGTCGCTGAACGAATCTCTCCTTCGATTGGTCGATGGAGGTTTACCTGAATGAGTTCTTTCTGTTTTGGCAGTTTTAGATACTTATCTTTCAAATAAATTGTGCCTTTTTGATTATTTGTTGTATAAGACTGCCACATACTTTTTTTATTTTTCAATTTTGGAAAACTGGCACGTTTTTTAAAATAATTACGAAACGCACGATCTAGATTTAGTTGTGCATTCGCAAGCGCTAAGCTGTCTGCTTTTTTTAAAAAATCATATTGCTTTTTTAAAGAAGCAGGAGTCAGTGTATAATCGATGACACCTGTTTTAGCGTAGCTTTCCTGACGGGCTTTTAGTAAGTGGTTATACGTAAAACGAACACAGCCAAAATTTTGAACAAACCATTGCTTTTGTGAAGCCGTGGGATAAATTCGGAATTTAAAGGCTTTTAGCATCAGCACGTACCTCCTAAGACGTCACAAGTAAGCTCGCTTCTTTTTGCCGTTTCAATTTTTTTGCGTAATAAGCCACTTCTTGCTCTGTCGCATAGACAAAATGCTCTGGGGCAATTTCTCTTAATGTCCGTTTTTGCCCATCTTCTGGTTCTGGTTGATACTTGATTCTTTTCCGCTGTCTTTCATGATCGGGATCTGGTAGTGGAATTGCAGATAATAAACTTTCCGTATAAGGATGAACGCCATGATGGTAAATCTCATCACTTGTTCCCATTTCCAATAAACGACCGTTGTGCATGACACCGATCCGATCACTGATATGTTTGACCATAGATAAATCATGAGCAATGAATAAGTACGTTAGTTGTTGTTGTTTTTGCAGATCCTGTAATAAATTGACCACTTGCGCTTGAATCGATACGTCTAAAGCCGAAATCGGCTCATCACAAATAATAAAACGAGGATTAACTGCTAAGGCACGTGCAATACCGATCCGTTGTCGTTGTCCTCCTGAAAATTCATGAGGGTAACGTGTACCATGGCTCGGATTCAATCCTACCGTTCGAAGAAGCTCATCTACTTTTTCTGAACGTTCTTCAGGAGACTTGACCAATCCATTGACATCGATCCCTTCTGCAATGATGTCACGAACTTTCATTCGGGGATTCAATGATGCATAAGGGTCTTGGAAGATCATCTGAACCTCACGGCGAAACTTAGCCATTTCTTGTTTTCCTTTTAGCTTGGTGACATCTTTTCCATCAAAGAAAATCTCGCCATCGGTCGGTTCATTTAAGCGAATGACTGTCCGCCCAGTGGTTGATTTACCACTACCTGATTCACCAACTAAGCCAAAGGTTTCCCCTTCATAAATATGAAAGCTAATATCATTGACTGCGTGAACTTCATTTTTCTTCCCAATATTGAAATATTGTTTTAAACCATTAACCTCTAGCAGTTTTTTTGGCATTCGTCATCCCTCCATTCGCTTTTTGCTTTTCTTCAAAAATCGCCCAACGACGTTTGATTTCTTCAGGTGGCTCTACTTTTGGTGCTTGAGGTGCTAAAAGCCAAGTTGCTGCTTGATGTGTTTTTGATAATTCAAAAAATGGTGGTTCTTCTTCTGCATCAATCTGCAAGGCATATTCATTCCGTGGATAAAAGGCATCGCCTTTAGGTGGGTTCAATAAATCAGGTGGTGAACCCGGGATCGCATAAAGCCGTTCATTTGCACTATCTAAGGTCGGCATCGAACCTAACAAGCCCCAAGTGTAAGGATGTTGCGGATGATAAAAAATTTCTTCCGAGGTACCGACTTCAATGATCTTTCCGCCATACATCACCGCTACCCGATCCGCTACATTTGCTACTACACCTAAGTCATGTGTGATGAAGATAATCGAGGTATCGATTTTCGTTTGGATTTCTTTTAGCAGTTCTAAAATCTGGGCTTGAATCGTAACATCTAATGCAGTTGTTGGTTCATCAGCGATCAAGATCTCCGGGTAGCAGATCAACGCAATCGCAATAACGATCCGTTGCCGTTGTCCTCCTGAAAATTGGTGAGGATAACTGTTGATCCGTTTTTCAGCCTCAGGAATCCCGACTAAGTTTAGTAATTCCAATGCTGCTTTTTGTCCTTCTTTTTTCGAAACTTTATTGTGTTTTCGCAAGGATTCAGCCACTTGTTTACCAATCGTCATCGTAGGATCGAGAGAAGTCATTGGATCTTGGAAAATCATTGCGATTTCTTTCCCACGAATTTTTTGCATGGCTTTTTCTGATTGATCGACAATATTTTTTCCTTTGAATAAAATCTCGCCCGAATCGATCGTAGCATTACTTGATAACAATCTCATGATACTTCTGGTAGTGACTGATTTCCCACTACCAGATTCTCCAACAATTGCTAGAGTCTCGCCTTTGTTTAAATGAAAATTGACACCACGGATCGCTCGGACTTTCCCAGCGTACGTATCAAATGAGATTTGCAAATTTTTAACTTCAAGAACTTTTGTCATATTCCTCACTCTTTCATTTTAGGGTCAAAGGCATCACGTAATCCGTCCGCTAGTAAATTGAAGCCGATCATGATAACAGATAACGTTGCCGCAGGGATCCATAATAGATATGGCAGGTACAAGAAAGTTTTATAGCCATCACTCAGCATTGTTCCCAATGAAGCAGATGGTGGCGTTAGCCCCAATCCAATGAAACTTAAAAAGGCTTCAAAGAAAATTGCCGATGGAATACTAAACATCATTTGAATAATGATTACACTGGAAATGTTCGGTAAAATATGTTTGAAGGCAATTTTCAATTTCGATTCACCTAATGTCATACCAGCTAACACATATTCTTGATCTTTCAGTTTCAGGGTTTGCGCTCGAACGATACGAGCCATCGGAATCCAGTTCGTGATCGCCATTGCTGCCACGATGGAAAAAATACCTGGTTCAAAAACAACCAACATTAAAATCATGACTACCAGATTAGGAATCCCAGATAAGATCTCTAAGAAACGTTGCATTCCGTTGTCGATTCGTCCACCTAGCAGACCAGAAATCAGCCCATAAGCAACACCGATCGTCACATCTAATAATGCAGCAATAAAAGCGATCAGTAAGGAAATTCGTGTTCCCATGAATAGACGACTTAATACATCACGTCCTAGACCATCCGTTCCTAAAAAGAAATTCACATTTGCTGGGACATTTGCTTGGGCATATTTATCGACTAACTCACCACCAACCATCGCTTTTCCATTCAATCCATCGATATTTAACCCTGGAATACGTGGGGGTAGATTGATGTAATCAATATTTTGTGCTGTTGGGTTGTGTGGCGAAACAAAGATCGTAACGATCGAGATCAAAATGATCACTGATAGTAAAATCATCGAAACGACTGCAGCTTTGTTTTTCTTTAAACGTCGCCAAGAATCTTGAATGAAATTTAGCGATGGAGCTGCAATTTGTTCTCGTTCTTCTTCAGTGTTTTTTTGTAGCGGAAGAAATTTATCTGCAGGAATATCTGCTATTGTTTCATAACGTTTTGGTATCAGTTCCATCTAGCTTCGACTCCCTTCTGAAACACGGATTCTTGGATCAACTAAACCATACAGCAGGTCAACGACTAAAATCACAAAGATCAACATAAATGAGTAAAGGATCGTTACTGCCATGATCGTTGGATAATCATTCGTCGTGATCGATTTAACGAATTGCTCACCAATACCGGGGATGGCAAAAATATTTTCAACTACTAACGAACCAGTCATCAAAGCAACTGCTAACGGTCCTAACAATGTCATTAACGGGATCAAACTATTACGAAGACCATGTTTAAAGGCGATCTCCCAACGGCTTAATCCTTTGGCTCTCGCTAATTCCACATAATCGCTGTGTAATACTTCGACCATTTCTGTTCGGATAAAACGAGCTGAATCGGCTAAAGGTGACATAGCCAATGCAATGGTTGGAAGGATCGTATAAATGAAGCCGTCCCATTTAGCAATCGGCAGTACATGCAAGCGGATCGCAAAAATATATTGTAATAAGACTGCAAAAACAAAGTTAGGGATCGAGCGACCCAAAATAGCAACCAACGTGGAAGAAGTGTCTGCCCAAGTGTTTTGCTTCATTGCTGAAATCGTTCCTAAGATCGTACCGATCACTGTTCCAAAAATAATCGCTTGTAGTCCTAGTTGTAATGAAGGTCCTACTCTACCAGCTAATAAATGAGCAACAGGCTGATTTTTAAATTGGAAAGAGATACCGAAATCTCCTTGAAGTAAATTTGACAAGTAAATACCATATTGGACGATCACAGGTTTATCCAGTCCAACTTGTTGATTCAACATAGCGATCGTTTCAGGACTCAAGCGCTCTTGGTTGGTATAAGGTGTTCCTGGTAATAATTGCATTAAGAAGAACGTGATTGTGGCAATCAACCAAAGCGTAATGGCCATAAAGAAGACACGTTTCAATACATATTTTAGATAACTATTCACTAATGTTTCCCCCTAGCTTTTGACTTCTGACAAATGTTTCGCTACATTATTAATGAATGAACCAAAGATAAAGGAGCAAACTGATGAAAAAGAAGTCTCTTCCCTACCTGATTGCTGGTGTCTTGATTCTCCTGATTATTGTAAAAAATAGTTTGAATCATCAACTAACACTCACTCAATTATCAAATGATTTATTTTTATGTGCGATGCCGTTTTTGATTATCGGCGGATTTTTATGGGTTTTTTCCTCGGGTTTCTTTGATCATTTTCAACGATCGATCTATTTAGCCCGAACAAGAAACCGCAAGAAAAAACCAGAATTTTCTTCACTCTCGTCTGCCAGCTATGGTATGTATACCTTTTGGCTGATCATTGCCGGAATCTTGCTTGCTCTTTCTATCGTGCTGGTGATTTTTTCGTTTCTATGATACGTAACCTTTAAAAAGTGGAGAGAGATTAAGACAACTGCCTTAATCTCTAGTCCGCTTTTTTTGTCTTAATGTTTGCCTATTCTTCTACATAAGTCCATTTGTAATCCCATGAAGCTCCTGCAGCGTGGTGGACAATTCCTTTGACTTTTTCATTGACTAAGTGTCCTTCTGCTTTTTGGTAAACTGGGATCACACCCATATCGTCTGACATGATTTTAGTTGCTTCTTGTAGATCCGCCCAACGTGCTTGCTCATCGCCCGCATCTTTATTCCCTGAGTCATCTACTACTTTGTCGTAGTCCGCATTACTCCATTGCCCACGGTTATAAGAGTTACCTGCAACAAATAGGTCCGTAAAGCTGCTTGGATCAGCATAGTCTGCTGCCCAACCGCCTAATACAGTATCAAAATCACCTGAAGATGAACGGTCTAAACGAACGGAGAATGGGACTGGTGTTGGTTTAACTTTTACGCCATCTAAATTTTCTTGGATTGAGTTTTGGATATACTCGATCACTTTTTTCGATGCATCATCATCTGAAGCCATCAAATTGAATTCAAGGGAATCAATGCCAAGTTCTTTTTTCGCTTTTTCCCAATATTCTTTTGCTTTGTCTTTATCGTAAGAAACAAGTTTGCCTGCTTCTTTCGCAAAATCTTCATTTGTTTCTGGATTTTTAGACATGTCCGCTGGGATCAAGCCAGTTGACACAACCGAGCCATCTCCTAGAACTTGTTTCACTAACGCATCACGATTGATTGAGTATGAAATAGCTTTTCTTAAGTTGACATTTTTAAATGGTGAATCAGCTTCACGTTGGTTCAACTCAATATAGCTCGTACGTGCTTCTTTGACTGACGTATATGCTGGATCATTCGCATTTTGTTGAGCGAGTTCCCCTGAAAGGATGACGTCATCTGCTTGTCCGTCTTTAAAGAGATTCAACGCTGTAGAAGATTCTTTGACCACGCTAACTTTGATTTCAGATAACTTCACTGCATCTTTATCCCAATAATTATCATTTTTCTTGTATGACCATTCAGTATCTGTCCCTGGTCCGTCAAAATCTGTTAAGGTAAACGGTCCATTGTATACTGCTTTATCGCTTGCTGAAGCGTAAGCATCACCGTTTTCTTCCACCACTGATTGTTTTTGCGGGAAGAATGATGGGAAAGCAAGTAAATATTGGAAGTATGGCGTTTGTTTCGTTAATGTGATTTCTAATTCATGATCGCCTACTGCTTTGATTCCTAATTCTGATTTATCTTTTTTGCCTGCTGTGATTTCTTCTGCATTCGCTACTGGAGCAAAAAGATACGCATATTCAGAAGCTGTGGCAGCATCCACTGTACGTTGCCAACCATAAACATAATCAGCCGCAACTACTGGATCACCATTGGACCATTTAGCGTCTTCACGCAATTTGATCTTGTAAGTCAACCCATCTTCACTAACTTCTGCCAGTTCACTCGCTCCTGCTGGTTGTGGTTTACTATCCTTATCTAAACGATAGATTCCCTCATACACATTATTTAATGCAGTGAAACTAATTGTATCCGTTGCTAAAGATAAATCTGCTGTTGGCATTTCTTGAGGTACGACTAAATTGAATACTCCGCCTCCATCTGTAGAGTTGCCACTCGCTGAATTACTACTTTTTGTATTTGCACTTCCGCCATAACAGCCTGCAAGTACCAGCCCACTCAAGGCTACAACACTAAATGCCCATTTCTTTTTCATTTCCCGTACCCCTTTTGTCGAAATTTTCAGAATAATTAGTTTTTTCTGAGTTGTTTAAGAGTTTAATGAATAATTATTAAAAAAGCAATACTTTTTTCTCGGTTTTTTTTTAAATAATGTCATTATAGTGAAATATTTATTGTTCTTTTCTGAAAATACACTTATTTTATAAGGTTTTATTTCTACTTGATAAAAAAATAAAATAATTTTCATCAAAAAAAAATAAATCGTAAAAACAGCTATAATGTTCGGATTTAGCTCATAAAAAGATTATAATTTTTTATTCTAACAAAAAAACACTAATACTAGAGAACAAAATGGATCGTTCATTTCTCTAATATTAGTGTCTTAATTTATTCCGTTGGCTCTCTTTTGGCCACTCGTTTTGCTAACCAAATATCAGGCTGGTTCCACCCATTCGCATCTGGGATCACACCGATGATCTGATAGCCAAGTTTCTCATAAAATGTATAGGGATGATGATTGATATTTTTGATTTCTTGTAACTTTGCAAAGGTATCTTCAAATAAATCCGTTTCAACTAAATTTGTTTGTCCTTCAACATCATCTGTCCCTAGATAGATGACCAGGCCACCATATGAAGCGACTTCTTTTTCCAGATAGGAAACCAATCGTGTCCCGATTTGTTGTTTGCGATGCGCGCTTGCTACTACCAAAGGATGTAACTCCCACCCTGTTTTGCCATATTGAGGGATCGCTCCAACAAAACCGACCAATTCCTCCCCTTCAATCGCCGATACAGCAATCCGTTCTGGAACCATCAACTGTTCGACTTCTTTCATCGGCTCTGTCCCATACTCATCAGGCCAAGTCAATCTTAAAAGATCTGCAAGCTGATCTCGCAAGACAATATTCTCACGATCAAACTCACTGATAATCATCGCTATCCCTCCCTTTTCTGCCTATTTTAGCAGTACTAGAAAGAAAAAAGAAAAGTTTATGCTTAAGGTCGTGAAAGAAGCGTTCAGCTCCGAGCAAATAAGAGAGGATTTTTTAAAATAGCTTCTCATATTTTAGAAAATCATCGCTTATTGCTGAGGAGTTGCTTCTTGAACGCCGTGAAGGAGGTCATAACAGAAACGATTTACTTTAAAATTTTGCTTTTTTAAATAGATAATAGAAAACGAAATATCAATTTTTATGTTTAACTCTCTCGAAATAAATAAAAATACATATAAGCATCTTATAATAAATAAATACCAGACCCAACATTTCAATACATTTCGTTATTTTTTATAATTATAATAAAGAAATATTGTATATAAAAGTTGACAAAAATTTAATTTAAAAATAAAAAAATTTAAAAAACAAATGATATAAATATTATATTTTAATAAAAATTAAATACTGATTTAATGTATAAATATGTATATTCTATTAAGATTATTACAACAAGTGCTTGTTACCAAAAAAATAGGAGAGTGATTATAGATGGAATTACATGTATCAAGAAATTCAAAATTTTTTTGTTTGGCA
This sequence comes from Enterococcus sp. C74, assembly GCF_040887125.1. Classification (NCBI taxonomy): domain Bacteria; kingdom Bacillati; phylum Bacillota; class Bacilli; order Lactobacillales; family Enterococcaceae; genus Enterococcus; species Enterococcus sp. C74. The sequence goes on from NZ_JBFOFA010000005.1 coordinate 82,564, forward strand.
ATGTCATTTTTGATGGTTTTAAGTCTACTGATTAGTACAGGTACAGTTGTTTATGCCAACGAGAGTACTTCCCCTGAAGAATTTCAAAAACAATTGAGTATGGATATCAAAAATAATCGATTACCCCTATTATCTGAGGATCAAAAGCAAATAGAAATCAACAAAATTGCTAAAGAGCTAGCGTTTATGTTTGAAAAAGCACCAATAAAAAATAGTGTTGGTGAAGTTATCGGAATTAATTTCACTAGAATTGAATCACAATTTCCTGAACAAATTAACTCAAATTCATATTATCTATTTAAGCAATTTTTCGAAAATGAACGCTCCATGCATGAAATCGATTCTATAAATGGAAGAGGCTTTACCGATTGTATGGGCAAGAGTATTAAAGAGTATGTAGGAGATACGATCTATATGAGTCTAACTGCTGGTGGATTATGGGCATTGATCCAGAAAAAAGCATGGCAAGAAATAGCTGCTCTTGTTTTTGAAGTAGCTGGTGCCGAATTTACCATCCCAGTAGTAGTTGCTGCTTTAGGCTTAATGAGTATCAAATGTTTGGTATAATGAATAATAGAAAGTTTCTGATATTTTTATCATTATCAATCATCTCAAGTCTCGCTGTCTTGAACGTGACAAAAGATATTCTGTATGCATTATCCTGTTTCGTTCTCTCATGGATATTGTATGGCATTGGGATGAACCGCAAGAACAAACAGTAATTTGAGGTTCTAAGAAAACTCAGCAAAAGACGACAAAGCATAAGGCTTTGTCGTCTTTGTTGTTTCTTCTCCATGGATGCTGGATATTAGCTAATGCTATTTAGTCGTTGCTTTTTCTTTTTTCATTTGTTTACTCCGTAATTGACCACACGCAGCGTCGATATCTGTACCGTGTTCTTTACGGATCACGCAATTGATGCCATTCTTTTTCAATACATCATAAAATTTCAGCACATCTGCTTTAGGACTGCGAGAGTATTGGTCATGTTCACTGACTGGATTATAAGGGATCAAATTCACATACGTTAATTTCTTTTTGTCTTTTAATAGATCCGCTAATTGTTGTGCATGCTCCGGACGATCATTGACTTGATTCAACATGATGTATTCAAACGTGATTCGTCGATTGGTTTTTTCAAGATATTCATCTACTGCAGCCATCAATTTCTCAATTGGGAAACTCCGATTGATCCGCATGATGGAGGTCCGAATCTCGTTATTTGGTGCATGTAATGAGATCGCTAAATTGACTTGCAACCCATTATCAGCAAATTCTTTGATCTTATTTGCCAAACCACTTGTTGAAACAGTAATGTGTCGTGCGCCAATTGCCAACCCTTTGGCATCATTGATGATGTGTAAGAAGTTCATGACATTATCATAATTGTCGAACGGTTCGCCAATGCCCATCACAACCACATGGGACACTCTTTCTCCTTCTTGTCGTTCATCAAAATAGTGTTGAACCATCATGATCTGTGCCACGATTTCTCCAGCTGTCAAATCTCGATTCTTTTTTAACAGCCCACTTGCACAAAAAGTACAACCAATATTACAGCCGACTTGTGTCGTCACACATACAGATAATCCATATTCTTGTCTCATCAAGACTGTCTCGATCATATTTTTATCTGGTAATTCAAATAGATATTTGACTGTGCCATCCGATGCTTCTTGGACTACTATTTGTTTTAACGGATTGATCACAAACTGATCCGTTAACTTTGTTATCAAGTTTTTTGACAAGTTGGTCATTTCGGAGAAGTCTTTGACACGCTTTTGATAAAGCCATTCCCACACTTGGGCGGCACGGAATTTTTTTTCGCCGTTTTCTAAAAACCAATTGGTTAATTCTTCGATTGTTAAACCATAAATGGATTGTTTTTCCAAAATCGTTTCCCTCTTTTTTTCAAAGTATCGCTACATACTATAACTGATTCTAACAACTAATGCAATAGTTCACAAAACAAAGATACCAAATCTTAGGCTGTTTATGAATGCTCCTCCTTTTTTAACTATCGTTTTTTTGATTTTTATGAATAAGTGATCAATCTCATAAAAAAACCGAAGAACACCCAAAATTACTTTTGGCGTTTCTTCGGTTTCATTGTTAGAACTGACAAGCACATACGCACTTTTTCTATGTTTCGTGATCCGTTGGCATCATATCCATTGGTTCTTCGACTTGCTCAATGAAGACTTTTCTTGGCTTACTTCCTTCTGAAGGTCCTACTACGCCATGTGCTTCTAATTCATCGACTAAGCGTGCTGCCCGATTATAACCAATTCTAAATCTTCTTTGCAATAATGAAATACTTGCTGTCTGCATTTCAATGACAAGTGCTTTAGCTTCTTCAAATAATTCATCTTGTGGTTGTTCTGCGGTACCGCCTGATTCTACTTCATCAGAAGGCATCATTTTTTCTTCATAATGTGCTTCTTGTTGATCCGTTACGAAGTTGACCACTCGTTCTACTTCGTGGTCAGAAATAAACGCACCTTGAACCCTTATCGGTTTGTTTTCACCCATTGGCAAGAAGAGCATATCCCCACGTCCGAGAAGCTTTTCCGCACCGTTGGAGTCAATGATCGTACGTGAGTCCGTCCCACTAGAGACTGCAAATGCCATACGAGAAGGAACATTCGCTTTGATGATCCCTGTGATAACATCCACACTTGGACGTTGGGTCGCTAAAATCATATGGATTCCCGCTGCCCGTGCCATTTGTGCCAAACGAATAATAGCATCTTCGACTTCATTGCTGGCAACCATCATCAAGTCAGCTAATTCATCCACGATCACCACGATAAATGGCAAGGTAGGATGTTTCGTTCCATTTTCCAAGTTTTTTTGTTGGACAAATTCATTATAACCAGTAATATTTCTAACACCAGTAGCAGCGAATTTTTCATAACGTTCTTCCATTTCTTGAACGACTTTCTGCAACGCTTGAGCAGCTTTTCTCGGGTTAGTCACAACTGGCGTCAAAAGATGAGGAATCCCATTGTACATGTTCAATTCCACCATTTTGGGGTCGATCATCATCAATTTGACTTCATGGGGTTTTGCTCGCATCAAAATGCTGGTAATGATCCCATTGATAGCTACCGATTTCCCACTACCTGTCGATCCGGCTACTAATAAGTGAGGCATTTTAGAAAGGTCTGCGGTTTGGACTCGCCCAGAAACATCTCTTCCTAATGGCACTTCTAACAGCTTATCTGGATGATTGGGTTGCGCTTCGATGATTTCTCTAAATGACACCATGCTGATCTTGCTATTCGGTACTTCGATTCCGATCAATGATTTACCTGGGATCGGTGCTTCCATCCGAACATCTTTAGCCGCTAATGCTAATGCAATGTCATCCGTTAAACTGACGATTTTACTTACTTTGACACCCACTGCTGGTTGGACTTCAAATTTTGTCACAGAGGGTCCTAAACTTGCTTTGACGACTTTCGCATCTACGCCAAAACTTTGAAAAGTTTGTTCCAAGACTCCGATATTTTTCTCGATTTTTTTATACTCGTCACTTTGATCCGTCGTTTTTACTGAATCGAGTAAATCGATTGACGGTAACTCATAATCTTGATTTTCCTGCTCTGCTTCGATTTCAAATTCTAATGCTGTCCCATCATCTTCTAAGCTCTCTGCTTCTAACGGTTCAGATGCAGTAGGCGTTGTGACCGTTGGCTCTGCTTTTGGCATATCCATTGTCGCAGATGGGACAGTTCCTTGAAAACTATCGATCGGTACAAAACTGAGTTGTTCGGGTTCATCATCTGCTATTTTTTCATAAGAAGGCGCAGACTTTGCTTGTTGTTCAGCGGAACGACGTTTTTCCAGCTCAGCAATCTCAGCTTCTGCCGCTTCTTTTGCTGCTAATTTTTTCTCTTCTCGTGCTTTCGCTCGTTGCTTTTGCCGTTCTTCTTTCGCCGCTTGTTTCTTCGCTTGCTTTGCAGGATCTCCTTCCAGCAGTTCTTGCATTCGTTCTCCCATCACTTGCAAGCTATTGACTAATTGATAGCCTTCGATATTGCTAAATAAAATTGCACCACTTATTAATAATAAAATGGCAACAAAGTAACTACCAGGTTGAGCAATCAAGAAATACGTAAAATTATAGAGTGCTGCTCCAACCATCCCACCACCAACATTACTGCTGACTCGAGCATGCTGGATGTCACTTGCTAACAGATCCCAAGTGGTTCCTAGAATGTTTGGTTCGCCACTATGGAGTTTTCCGAATAGATGGGCATGTAAAAAGAGAAGAATTCCTAAGTAAAAAAGAATGCCTCCAAACCACCGACGGCTTTTTCCGATTTTAAAATCGGTATTTTTTACAACGACCCAAAAACCTAAAATAGCTAATAATATACAGAGAAGCTGATAAGTGTTCCCTGCAATGATCCGAAAACCATTTGCCACTAAAATACCTAAAAAACCTAGTTTTAAAAAGCCAAATACGGCAAATAAGATCAATGCAAATCCGATACTGATCGCAAGAAGTTGTTCCTGCTGCTGTTGTTGCTTTTTCGTCTTTTTCTTTTTCTTTGCAGGACGTTTTTTCTTTGCCATTTTTATCCCTCATTTCATCAAGTTCCATTATACAAAAAAAAGCGAGGGAACAAAAGTTTTGTTTCTAAGTTTAAAGTTTTTCTTTTCGAACCCTGTATTTATACCAAATACTTTAAGAAACTTTTTCAAATAACCAATGGCTAGATCCTGCACCCCTAGCGAGAAACTATGATAAAAAAACCGAAATTCCACAAAAATCAAGAAAGTTTTTGGGAATTTCGGTTCATTCAATTCATTTGGTTCATTCAGTGAACTCAATGAAGCTGGAAAGTTTTATCCTCACTGCTTCTATTTTTAGAAAAAAGCGATCACGCTTTATTTCCCTGAACGTTTACTATCAAAAAGGTCAGATCGTTGAGCCATTTTCTTTGATCACTTGTTGGTACCAATAATAACTATCTTTCTTGTAGCGATCCAATGATCCTGCTTGAGTTTCATCTTGATCGACATAAACAAATCCATAACGTTTTTGGTAACCATTCAACCAACTTAACAGATCAGTGTAAGACCACGTACAATAGCCAAGGACTTCAGCACCATCTGAGATCGCTTCTTTAATCGCTTTGACATGACTTGAAAGGTAAGCGATACGATACTCATCGTGGATCTTTTTGTCCTCTGTCAATTCATCGTATTCCCCTAAACCATTTTCAGTAATCAATACAGGCATCCGGTAGCGACTCGTAATCCGTCTTAAAGCGACTCTCAATCCTTCTGGGTCAATCTCCCAATCCCAATTCGTACGTTCAACGAAAGGATTGTCGACTTTTTTGTACATCCCTGGGACGCCTGTTTCTTCAGAAGATCCTTTTTTCCCAGTGGTATTCATTTTGCCAGCTCCTACACCATCCAACGGATTAAAGGCATTAGTCGCTGTTTGATAATAGTTGATCCCCAAGAAGTCTGGTTTAGCAGATTCAAGCAGTTCTGCGTCTCCTTCAACCATTTCAGGTGCCCAGCCACGTTCTTCTAAAAATTTCATAGCGGCGATCGGGTACTTGCCCCACATGTAGACATCCATCCAGTAATGAGCCATCAAATCTTCCGCATTTTCTGCAGCTAAAATATTTTTAGGATCGCTGTTGATCGGATAATTAGGTGTGTAAGCAAAACTTGGACCGATTTTACCTGGCATTCCTAATTCATGAAACTTATTGATCACTGCTGCATTTGCTAAGTTAGCAATATGGTTCACTTGATACATCCGTTTTGGATCAGTAACACCTGGTGGATGAGCAGCTAATAAATAGCCTAGTGAAGTAAAAATATTTTGTTCATTCAAGCTGATCCAATAATGGACTTTTCCTCGAAAAGCATTAAATAATGTTTCAGCGTAATTAGTGAAATCTTCAATGATTTGGCGTGATTCCCAACCTGCATACTCATCTTGCAAGGCTTGTGGAAGATCCCAATGATACAATGTCAACATTGGTTCAATCCCGTTTTCAATCAACTCATCGATCAGCTCTTCATAAAAAGCTAACCCTGCTTGATTGATTTCCCCACGACCATTAGGAAAAATGCGAGTCCAAGCGACTGAAAAACGATACGCTTTCAATCCTTGTTCTTTCATTAAAGCAATATCTTCTTTAAAGCGATGATAGTGATCAACCGCTAGATCGCCGTTCGTTCCTTTAAAAGTTTTCCCTGGAATACGGACAAAACGATCCCAGACCGATTCTCCTTTGCCGTCTTCTTGCCAGGCTCCTTCAACTTGATAAGCCGCTGAGGCTGATCCCCAAAGAAAGTCTTGGGGAAATTCAGTTAATTTTTGGTGTTCCATCAATCTCTTCCTTTCTTGCTTCAATCCTTACTAAAAAAGGATAACACGAAACCCCTTTCAATACAAAAGGAGAAATCAATCATTGAACAATTTTATGATCATTGAAATTTTTCAGACAAAAAATAAGCAAGAATTTTTTAAAATATGTGTTTCAAAAATTCTTGCTTATTCATTTGGCGCAGGTTAATTTCATAGGTTTTATCGTGTGAACTAAGAGACACTCAAATTACCACGCTTCTTTTTAAGACACTCAATGATGTTAGATTGCCTGTTTACTTCTGAACGGGTGTCACGTCTTCACCAAACCATTTGTCTGAGATTTGTTGGAATTCTCCTGTTTTTTCTAATTCCGCAATCCCTTCATTGATTTTCTTCACTAATTCCTTGTCTTTCTTTCGGGCACCCACGACAAAATCTTCGCTTTGATAATCCCCTTTGATCATATTGAACTGATCCAACTCATTTTTTTGCTTCAAGTAATAACCAGCATATACTTTATCCATCAATAACCCATCGATCCGTCCACTCTTCAAATCGATCAATGCTTCATTAAAGCTATCATATAAAACAGCATCCTGATTTTTTACAATATCTTTTAATATTTTTGGTTGTTTGATAAAGGCATCATAACCAGAAGAACCATTTTGAGCTCCTAGGATTTTGTCCTTCATTTGAGCAAAGCTAGTGATCCCTGATTTTTTCGTAGTGATCAGGACTTGTTCGTTTTGCATATAAGGTTTTGAAAATTGGACTTTTTTGGCTCTTTCAGCTGTTTTAGTATACCCATTCCAAATGAGATCAATCGTCCCATTATTCAATTCAAACTCTTTCATGGACCAGTCAATGGGTTGGAAAACGACTTTGATGTCATATTCTCTAAAAACTGCTCTAGCAAGGTCAATATCAAAACCTGTTAGTTTTCCTTCTTTATCACGAAACCCCATCGGTACAAAGGTGTCATCTAACCCGATGATGATCTTTTTTTCTGATTGAATCGTTGACCAATTGTCTTTATCTGTCTTTTCATTCCTACAACCAGAAAGAAAGACGATCCCTGCAACTATCGCAAGTAGCAAACTGATTTTTTTCATCAAGTGTCCCTCCTTCTTACTTGTTTGGGATGACCTTCACGAGTTGATCTCCCACATTTTCCGCAAACACTAAATCATGGGTTACGATGATTTGTGTCACACCTTCTGCCTTCAATGAGACGATCAAGTTTTCTACTTGTTGTCGCAGCTCAGGGTCTAAGGCACTTGTCGGTTCATCATAAGCAAGAACTCGAGGATTCATTGCCAAGGCACGTGCGATCGCTACCCGTTGTTTTTGACCGCCAGATAATTGATAAGGATAGTTGTTGAGCAAATCACTGATCCCAAGTGAATCGGCTAATTCCTGTGCTTTTTTCGTATACGTTTCTTTCGATTGCTTCAACACCATTTTAGGCGCTAAAGTGATATTGTCAAAAATACTTAAGTGTGGAAACAGTTGAAAATCTTGGAAAACAACACCTACGACTTGCTCTTTCGTTTTCAATTCAAATGGGTCAAAGGCTACACCATCCAGATAAAATTCTCCACTGTCTGCTTTTTCCAATCCTGCTAAGATTCTCAAAAGTGTCGTTTTCCCTCCACCAGAAGGACCGACGATCGCCATGGTTTGACCATCTGGAATGACTAGATCTAACGCGTTGATTACTTTCTTTTCTCCAAATGCTTTACTTACTTTCTTTAATTCAATCATGTCCATTCCTCCTAGCGATAATAGTTTAATTTTCCTTCTACTTGTTTCATGATGATCGTTAAGATACCGGTTAGTGCTAGATAGATGAAAGCCACACCTAGTAATGGTAGCAATGTTGCATCACGTTCCATCGCAATCTTCCCTGCTCGCATAACGTCTCCTAGTCCTAAGATATAGATCAATGAAGAGTCTTTCACTAAGTTGATCACTTCGTTCCCAACCGATGGTAAAACGATTTTTGTCACTTGTGGGATAATGATTTTTGTGACGGTTTGAAAAGGACTCAACTGTAACACTTGCGCAGCTTCATATTGTCCTTGGGGAATCGATTGAATCCCCCCACGAAAAATCTCAGCAAAATAAGCGGCATAGTTTAAAACAAAAGCCAATAATGCTGCCTCAAAACGGTCAAAGACAATCCCGATCGTTGGCAATCCATAAAAAACAAAAATCAATTGTAGTAATAACGGTGTACCACGCATGACCCAGACATAGGTCTGCAAGATATAACGAATTGGTTTAAAATGTAAAGACAACCCTAATGCTAAAATGATCCCTAATGGCAATGAACCAATCAAGGTAAAAATAAATAATTTCAACGTTGTAAGAGCCCCTACTAATAGTTGTGGCATGACTTCCAGCAAATAATTCATTTCTTTCTTCCTCCTTTTAAATAAAAAAATCCCCTTGACTCTCGTCAAGAGGACGCATCACACGTGTTCCCACCTCTGTTTGTTTCTTTTTCACAAAAGAAACCTCACGCAGTCATTCCAGAAAATGAGGTAAAACAAAAGTAATTGTTGTTGGACATTTACTTCACACGAAAATAAAAAAACGTCCTTCGGTCAAATGACCAAAGGACGTAAATTACGTGGTTCCACCTTTTTTTGTTAGTCCCTCACGGAAACTAACCTTATCTGGTCATCAAACAATGACCGCAGCTGTAACGGGCTTCCCGGATTTTCCTACTGTATTTCAGAAAATCGACTCCAAGATGTGTTTCACCATTAACTGCTATCTCTTTCCACCTGCCAGAGACTCTCTTCAAACATTTAATCGCTACTCTTCTTTTCGATGTCGTTGATTTTAACTTACGTGTAATTTACACGATTATTTTTCTTTTGTCAATTATTTTTTTATAATGAATGAAAGAAAAAGAAAGGAAGCGATCAATCGATGGTTTTGGCTACTGAAAAAGAAGCCTATCAATTACTTGATTTACTAGACATTCCCTATCAAAAGGTGGATCATCCACCGATTACTTCTGTCAAAAATCTGCCTTTTACACTACCAGGACCTCAAGTGAAGAATCTCGTGTTAAAAGCAAAAAAAGGGAAACAGATTTATCTTGTTATCTTACCTGATGAAAAGCAGGCAAATTTGAAACAACTTGCAGAACAGCTGAATGAGAAGCGTTTGTCTTTTCTTTCAGAAGAACAGCTCCTTGATTTATTAGGGGTAGCTCCCGGTACTGTTACACCTTTTGCATTGATGCATGATCAAGAAAAAGCGATTCAAGTAGTCATTGACTCAGCCATTGATCAAACCTCTACCGTAGGATTTCATCCAAATGTCAACACGACAACATTGATCTTATCGTTTTTAGATTTCATCAAGATTTTAGAATACCTTGAACATCCACCTATCTACGAAGATTTATAAGCACGGCTATTTGTGATAAAAAGCCCAACATACAAAAAATGAGGTTCCTACTATAAATTGTACGTAAAAACAACAATTTATAAGAGGGACCTCGTGACTTATATCTCAGACTAAACTTCTTTCACATTCTAAACCATGTTACATAAACAGCAATCACTTGAAACCAATCACCATTTTTTAACATACAATAGTGGTCTCAAAAACCATTGCTGATTTTCAACAAACGACACGCTATTTCTTCATTGCAGCTTTTAAAGCTGCAGCAAGTGGGCTTTCTTCCGGTTCTTCTGCTTGCGTGTACTTTTTCAATAAACGACGTTCTTCGTGCTTCGTCATTTTTTTCTTTTGCTCTTTTTTATCTAACATTTTTTCGGTCGTCCCATCATATTTACAACGGAAATAAGCGCCATTTTTGCCTTCGATGATCTCCATTTTCCGATGACATTGTGGACAACGATGGTTCGAGACTTTTGGATCTTTTCTTCTACGGTAATGACAATCTTGATTCGTGCAGACATAGATTTTGCCATCTCGAGTATTTTTTTCTCTAAGATTGGAGCCGCAGTCTGGACATTTTTTCTGTGTGATCGAGAAATCTTGGTAAGATTGTTTACTTGTTTTGATTTCTTGTACCAATCGTTTTGTTTCTTTTTCAATGCCCCTTAAAAATTGGCTGGCTTGTTTTTGCCCCGCTGCAATTGCTTCTAAGTCTTTCTCCCAGCTTTCTGTTAAATCAGGGGTCACTAAGGAAGGATTGACTAATTCCAATAATTGCTTTCCTTTTGGTGAGACTTGCAAGCCTTGCGGTGTTCGTTCCATCAATTCCGATTTGATCAACTTTTCAATGATTTCAGCACGAGTTGCCGGTGTTCCTAAACTATGTTTTTCCATAAGTCCTAGTAAACTCGCCTCTGTCAAAGGCTTAGGCGGTGCCGATAGTTCTTTCTTGATCGTAAATTCTGGTTGGATACGCATTCCCTCCACCCAGTCCACTTCATTGCTCTCCTTTTGACTGACATCTTTCCAGCCAGCTTGAAGGACTTGATTTTGATGGAATACAAATTGTTCTTTGCCAAATGTCACAGTCACTTTTGTTTGACTGATTTTGTGTGGCTCAGCGAATAAACCTAAGAATCGAGTAACAATCATTTGATAGATTTTTTGTTCTTCGTTGCTAAGTTTCTCATAGCGTGGACGATTTTCAGTTGGTAATAACGCATGGTGATCAGTGACTTTACTGTCTTGGAAGACTTTTGTTTGTCGAACAACTGCCCCATTTTTTAAATACTGTTTCACTTCTGGAGAAAAATCGCTGACCGCCTGTAAACGCTCTTTCATCGTACTTTTCATATCACTCGTCAGATATTTGCTATCTGTACGAGGGTACGTCACGATTTTATGCGTTTCATATAAACTTTGGACCAGTCCCAAAGTTTTTTTAGCAGAGTAGCCATAACGTTGGTTTGCTTCTCGCTGGATCTCCGTTAGATCATAAGGTAATGGTGCCGGCTCCACTTTTACTTTTTCTTGGATGGCTGTCACAGTCCCTTTATTTTTAGCTAACTCTTTCACTAATGATTGAGCTTCTTCATGAGATTTCAATGCGAACTGATTTTTTTGAACCATCTTTGCTTGTTGTTTTTGCACATCTAATAAAATTGAAAAATAGGTTTGTGGTCTAAATGTTTCAATTTTCCGTTCTTGTGTTCTAACCAATGCGAGTGTTGGAGTTTGAACTCGACCAGCAGATAGATTATCTTGATACTTCACAGTCAGCGCCCGTGTTACGTTCAATCCTACTAACCAGTCAGCTTTTGCCCTAGCTAGCGCCGAATAATAAAGTGCATCATAGTCTTTTGCGGGCTTCAATTGTTTGAATCCTGTCTTGATTGCTTTATCTGTTTGGGAAGAAATCCAAAGACGTTTCACTGGTTTATTGAAGCGGACATATTCCAAGATCCACCGAGCAACCAATTCCCCTTCTCTTCCGGCATCCGTAGCGATCACAGCCTCTGACACATCTTTACGTTGCGCCAATTGCTTGATTGTTTTTAATTGGTGACCTGTTTTAGGCAGTGGTTTGATTCCTAAATTTTTAGGAATCATCGGCAACGTTTCCATTTGCCAACTTTGCCATTCTTTATTGAGGTCTTCAGGCATTTTCAGCCCTAACAAATGACCAAGGGCCCAAGTAACAATCACCTTGGGTCCTTCGTAATAATTTTTGTGTTTTTGATTAGCACCAAGCACCTTGCTTAGGTCTTTCGCAACGCTTGGTTTTTCCGCTAGAATTAGTTGTTTCATAAAATTCCTTTCTGCTTTCTAAAGTGATTGGCTGATGATTTTTCAATAAGGCTAACCCTTTATATTGTTGAAGATCATCATCACATTCTTCACACCAGCGCTCGTCTCCGTCATTCCAGAAGGCACTTAGAAAGTTGCTTTTTGCATGGATATATTCGTATTTATTTTTGATTGCAAGCCATTTTTGTTCATAATTAACCTGTGCTTCTTCAAAAGAATCAAATGTTTCTTCTACTTCGATATCCTCTTCCCAATTCTCAAAGAACCACCAAGGCTCATTATCTCCGAACATTGTCACTACTTGATACATACTCGTGCTCCTTCTCTACGATTTTACTAGACTCATCTTAGACACTTTTCAAGAAAGTTGCAAGAAATTTCTCTTATAAAAGGGACATTTTATGAATTTGTCTATTTTAAAGAAACGTACTACTTATTTACTTGGTAAAGTGGCAATAAAGTCATTGATCATCCAAGAATAACTCTCTTCAGGAGACACGGCTGCTTCCTTTGTGAAATAGCCTAAAAATCGTAAAGACAAATAGCCATGGATGATACTTCGCAATTCTCTGCTGCGATGCGTTTTTTCTTTTCGGGTCAAATCAAAGGCATCAAATAATTGTAGAATGATCTGGTTCGTTTCATAGATTCCTTCTAACAAAATCTCCTCATTGGTGTGAGGGACACTGATCAGCAACTCGTAAACGGCCTGGTTCGCAAAGGCAAAAGACTGATAGACTTGTGCATAGACACGCAGCGCCTCTGCCCCACTTTTTCCAACCAAAGAACGACGCAACGCTTCGTTTAACTCTTGTAATAATTTTGCAGTCAATGCGGTCTTTACATCACGCATATTTTTAAAATGATTATAGAGGGAAGGAGACTTGACGTCTAGCGCCTTAGCCAGGTGTTGAAAAGTGACTTGTTGAACATCCATCTCTTCCGCTAGTCCACGAAAGCAAGCGATGATTTTTTCTTGAGATAGATTTCTTTTTTTCATTTCGTTGTTCCTCTCGTATGTTAACTACTTAACAACTTTAGTTTACCATGAAAAACGAACTTAAAAAAGAGGCTTCCATTGATAAACTACACATTGTAGTTTATAATAAACGAATGTAAATGAAAATTTTCAGAAAGAAGGACATAACAGTGACCACACGCATCAAAGAAAAATTATTTAGGAAAAGAGAAACTTGGGAACAAAACTTATTTGTCTTATGGTTTGGAACTTTTATGGCAGGGATTGGGTTTAGCTTAGTCATGCCGTTTATGTCACTATACATAGATACGTTAGGTAACTATAGTACGTCGCAATTGAATTTTTGGAGTGGGTTGACCTTTTCTTCTACGTTTTTCGTCACCACATTGATTTCTCCTTGGTGGGGCAAATTAGCCGATCAGAAAGGCAGAAAATTGATGCTCTTGCGTGCTTCCTTAGGGATGGCTGTCGTTATTGCCTTGATGGGTTGTGTGACCAGTGTGTATCAACTCGTTGCACTGCGGTTGTTACAAGGGATCTTTTCTGGTTACATCAGTAATGCCACTGCCCTTGTCGCTACTGGTACGCCGAAAGAAAAAAGTGGTCAAGTCTTAGGAACATTGGCTACTGGTTCCGTCACAGGAACATTGCTTGGTCCTTTACTTGGGGGGATTTCAGCCTCAGCATTTGGTTATCGTCCAACTTTCTTCATCACAGGAATCATTTTATTTCTCGTCTTTTTATTGAGTCTCTTCTTTGTTCATGAAACATTTGTACCTATTAAAAAAGAAAATATGGCTTCTGCCAAACAAATATTCAAAGAATTGAAGTATCCCCATGTCGTGATTGGTATGTTCGTCACAACAATGATTATTCAAGCTTCGAATAATTCTATTAGCCCAATCATTAGTTTATATATTCGTCAATTACTAAATGGACATGGCAGTGTCACGCTGATTAGTGGGATCATTGCTTCGATCCCAGGAATTGCCACATTGATCGCCGCTCCTCGTTTTGGTCGCTTAGGCGATAAAATCGGGAGTGAACGTATTTTAGCCATTGGCTTAGGATTTGCAATTTTAGTTTATATCCCAATGGCCTTTGTGACGAATGTCTGGGAACTGGCTGCGTTGCGTTTTTTGATCGGTATTTCAGATGCTTGTTTGCTTCCAGCTGTCCAAGCTTTGATCACCAAATATTCCCCACATCACGCCGCCGGTCGGATTTTTAGCTACAATCAATCCTTCCAAGCAACTGGGAATGTCGTTGGTCCAATGATTGGTTCGAGCGTTTCAAGCTTGTTTGGTTACCGAGGAGTCTTTCTTTCCACTTCTTTACTTGTTTTAGTGAACTTCTTACTAGTACGTCGTAACACACAAGAAATCCATGACAATGAGCTTGTTGACTCATCAGGAACATCCGATACACCTGTCCTTTCTTCAGACAAACACACACAACCTCATGGACATTGATTGCTTACTAATAGTCAATCTGGATAAACAAGAACCATCGTCATATTCCAGATTGAAGAGGCCCCCAAAAGTTAGATTTTTTAGTCTAGCTTTTGGGGGTCTCTTCAATTTCTCAAGCTTTGTTATTTCCACGTTCTTTTAGATATTCTGAAAGTAACGCTAACCCTTTTTCTAATGTTTCTTTCTTGCAACAATACCCTAAGCGCGCATGCTGAGGCACCCCATAGGCACTACCAGGGACCAGTAGGACACCAGTTTCTCTCAGAAGATCAATACAAAATTGCTCATCGTCTTCTGTTATGTTCAAGCGAATGAATGACGTTGACACGTGATTCGGTAACACTAATTGGACATTTGGTTCATCAGCCAGCCATTTTTCAACGATGGCTAAATTCTCCGAAACGATTTTTTTATTTCGTGCAAGGATCTTTTCTTTATTCCTCAGTGCGTGAACCGCTAATGCATCTGACAAAACACCACCGCTAAGTACTAAATAGGTATGGTATTTCCTTAAACGCTCAATGATTTCTTGATTCGCTGCTACCCAGCCGATGCGTATACCAGGAACAGAATAAGTCTTTGACAATGAATTAGTCGTGATCCCCTTGTCATACAGATCCACGATTGAGACAAAATCTCCCCCTGCTAATGGGGCATACACCTCATCCATCAAAATATACGCATCGACTTTTTCGGCAATTTCGATAATTTCTTCCAATGTTTGGCGATCCAACAATGTACCTGTTGGATTATTGGCACTGTTTAAACAAATCATTTTAGTATTTGGTTGGATCACATCAACTAATTTCACACTATCAAAACGCCATTCCTCTTCTTCTGTGAGTGGTACGAAATCAACAGTTGCACCTAAAGATTTGGGTAAGTCATACAATTGCTGATAGGTTGGCAACATGGAGACCACATGATCTCCTGGTTCAACCAATCCATACAGCGCCAAAAGGTTCGCACCAGTCGCCCCATTGGTTTGAATAATGTTTTCTGAAGAAAGCGATTGATACAAAGAAGCGACTTCTTGTTTGAAAGTTGCCGTCCCCTCGCTCCACCCATAATCCAACGACGTTTTACTCAAAGATTGAAAAAAATCAGTAACTGTCGTTCCGTCTAACCCAATCAGTTCTTCTAACGTCAGTGCTTCGATGGAACTTTGTGCAAGGTCATATACTGCTTCTTTTTCCCACTTATTCAACCATTCTTCCAGTCCAAAATGTGTGATTTCCATCTTTTTCGCTCCTTTTGCTTTCTTCAATATTTTTGATTCACTACTTTCTATTCATCGATACTCAAACAAACCAAGAAACACTCGTCGCCCCTAGATGCCATGTAAATGAGATAAACGGTCGGTTTCCGATTTTATTATACTCTCTTTTTAAAAATAACGCTTTCAAATAGATAGAACCGCCTGTTGAAAAAGTCGCCTGACACTGTTTTCTTCAGAAAAAATTATTAGACAAAAATCTGAAAACTCTTTGCTTCAAAAACACCTAACGGATATTTCAGAAGACACTCTAGCAAAAAAAGCCGAGGAATACCAAAAATAGGCGAAACTATTTTCGGATTCTTCGGCTTATTTCTCAGAACTAAACTTGTCTTAACTCTTTTCTTGTTCTTCTAACAAAAGAAAGTTGTTCAAAGAGCTGTTCGCAAGCAAGATTTACACATATTGCAAGACTTTTTCTTTATTGTAGGCATGATCAATCAAGCCACCACCAAGGCACTCCATTCCATCATAAAAGACGACAGCTTGACCTGGTGTGATCGCCCGTACAGGTTCATCAAAAATCACTTCGGCACGATCGCCTTCTAATAACCGAACCGTTACCGGCACATCTTGTTGGCGGTAGCGGAATTTAGCTGTACATTTAAATTCCTTTGGCATTGGTTCATTCGTTGTAAAATGGATTTCGCTCGCATCAAGGCTTGTTGCATATAAGGCAGGATGATGAAATCCTTGTCCTACATATAACGTATTCGTTGCAAGATCTTTTCCAACTACAAACCAAGGTTCTTGTGATGCACCGCCACCACCAATCCCTAGGCCTTGTCTTTGACCGATCGTGTAATACATCAATCCAGCATGTTGACCTTTGACTTCTCCATCAAGTGTCACCATATTTCCTTTTTTAGCTGGTAAATAATTACTTAAAAATTGTTTAAAATTCTTTTCGCCTATAAAACAAATCCCAGTGGAATCTTTCTTTTTAGCAGTTGCTAAACCTGCACGTTCCGCAATTTCACGTACTTGTGTTTTTTCCATACCACCTAGTGGGAACATTGTTTTCGCTAATTGTTCTTGTGACAATTGGCTTAAGAAATAAGTTTGATCTTTGTTGTTATCTACACCGCGAAGCATATGTGCTACGCCATTTTCGTCACGCACTACTTGCGCATAATGCCCAGTCGCTACGTATTCAGCACCTAGATCCATCGCATAATCTAAAAATGCTTTAAATTTGATTTCTTTATTACACATCACATCTGGATTAGGTGTCCGTCCTGCTCGGTATTCAGCTAAGAAATATTCAAATACACGATCCCAATATTCTTTTTCAAAATTGACAGAATAATAAGGAATCCCGATTTGTGAAGCAACTTTCGCTACATCCTTATAATCTTCCGTAGCTGTACATACACCATTTTCATCCGTGTCATCCCAGTTTTTCATAAAGATCCCAATGACGTCGTAGCCTTGTTCCTTTAGTAAAAGTGCTGTTACAGATGAGTCGACACCGCCACTCATCCCAACGACAACGCGTGTCTTGCTGTTGTCTTTCATGGTATCACCATCATTTCAATTAGATTTTCTGAAATCATCTACGAGTTGAAGGTCGCAACTTTTCAGTGCTTTACATTATACGATATATTTTTGAAAATTTCATCCCTTATTTATCAAAGTATTAGTATAGCCTTTTAATCACTTTTAAAAAAAGAAAATTGGAATCGTCTTTCTATCATTTGCTTTTGTTCAGACGATTGATCATAGTTAAAGACTATCCACATGAAGAAAATAAGCGTAAGGAAAGAATATAAGTAGCAAACAAATAATTGAGGATTAATAGCACCATCTTTGTTAAAAGATATACCTGATACGTTAAATAAAATGATTTTTCTTCTTTTCAATTTGTATCATTTTTTTCACCCCCCAAAAAAAAGCCAGCCCAAAATACAGATTAGGTTAAGGAAAATAATGATTCTTTTTAAGAATTTGGATTCAATTTTTGTGGATAAAAACAAGTTAACCCCTCCGATGATCCAACAACTCATCATCACGAATATAAAAAAGACGTAATGATAGTTGTTGATACGTGGAATGAAGTACAAACTAGTCAAAACAATCGGACTAAGTAACAAAAACGATGTTAGCATTGTAGCTTTTTTTAATTTTAATGACGGCATCTTTTTTCTCCTTTGAAATAAAAGTGATGTTTTTTGTTTATTTGTTTTGTAAAAAGTTAAGTAAATAACCTATAATTTCCCTAAGTTGCATAAAATTGAAATATGTAAAAAATAGATAGTTGGTAAAAAGTAAGATCCCTCTTATTTTTTGATGGCTAACCTTGGTGGAGCAGTAGAGCCCAATTATTCCAGGTATAATCATACTCATGATTAAAAACAGTCCTTGGGGGCTATTTACTCCATAATAAAAATGCACACATACTAAGCTACTAATTGACCAAAACATAGACAAACCTAGACATATTAAATAAAATTTTTTATTCACTTTTTCCCTCCTTTCATCCGCTATGACAATAAAGCCAAATCCAACCATAGATACAAATAAGATTAAGTATAATCACTAATCTTTTTAATCCTTGAGAAGCAATACTTTCAAAAAAAGCAAGCTCCCTCTACTGCATCTCCAACAAGAAACAATCGATCGCATAAGAAAATCAACGTTGTATCTTGTACAATAAGCATAATAAAACCAAGGGATATTCCTAAAAAATATAGCCTTCTATTAATAAATAAATTGCTTAAAGTAGGTGGTGAAGAACTAATTACTACCTGTTAGCCAATTAATTTTTTGCTTTTCCCCCACTCTTAACTTATTCTTTATAGCCAAGAAATTTCGTTAATCAAAAGAACCACGTGAAAATAAGTAGCAAAGAAGTAATTGATCCCTAGTAATACCCACTTAATTTTTCCATCCTCGAGTTGTGCGGAAAGAATAAGTCCAATCAAGCCAAAGTAAGTCAGTAAAATCAACGCCCCAATTATCACCCAAGAAAAATGTCCAGCTAATAAGTAATTCCCCCAAATAAAACAGGCAAGTGAAAATAGCAATGGTAAACTAACTATAACCATTTTTCCCCATTTTTTTTGTGAACTAAAAAATAGCATCGTTGATACAAATAAATAGCACAATCCTACCATAATTATTAACCAACCAGAGGGTTCAAAAATAAAAAGTCCTAAAACGATAAAAATGGCAAGTCCATGGACACAAAGAAAATGGACAATCACGACGAATCCTCTTAAGAACTTAGACCGGCTACCTCTCGAAAAAATCAAGCTGACTCCACTCAACACGCAACAAGAATAATAGGATAAGAGCAACCACGCTGCTTGTTCCTTTATAACGAATGGCACAACACCTAAAGCGATACAACTACCTAACAACCCCAACGAAACAATCGTACAGGTTTTACTATTTTTTGAAATCATCCACACAGCTCCTTTTTTATAGACTGGATCTAATTTCAATAGAAACATTTCTCTCACCGTTCATTGCTTGGTTCTTACTCATTTAAGTTCGTTTACTCTTATTTTTACGCTCATTGCCAAAAAAATTTCACAAAGGTATTGAAAACGACAAGTATTTGCAAGTGGGTAGCCAAAAAATAATTGATCCCTAATAAGAACCATCGCCAACGTGTCTGTCGGATCTTCATTGATAAGTAAATTCCTGTAATACCAAGAATAATCATCAATAATTCTAAAAATAACCCTTCGATATCTAAGTAAAAATCATAAATATAGTACAGCGTTAGGAAACAACTAATCGATAGAATCATAGCAAGACATAGCCCTTTATGGTCAACTATTTTTTTCATCTTTTCTCCCTCAATAATTTTAAAAATGCCAAACCGATTCAATTAAATCTTCGCCAAATATCAAACCAATTATCAAGCCAGCTATACAGCCAATTATAGAGACTGATAAAATTTAGAAGGATCACTACTATTTTTAGATAATTAGATTTGATCTTGGTAGCAAAGAAAAGGCTAACGCCACCTAATAACCAACACGTAATCCTCACTAACAATAGAAACTTAAGCTCATCTGTTTGGACATAGCCAACATAAGCAACACTAAAAGATAACGCTAACAAAACAAATGAAATGATGGTACAGGTTTTACTTTTTAATGGGATCATTTTCTTCTCTCCTTTTCATTCTTCAAACACATTTTTTAGTATTTTTAATAAGAATACTCATCTCTCCTAAACACTTGCCTTTGTCAAATACCTGATAGTTATAGACCAAAAATCCAAACGACGATATGGAAATAGGTTGCAAAAAAATAATTGCTCCCTAAGAGAACCCACTTGACTTTTCTATTCTCGTTCTTGAGGTTCGCCGCAAGAATAAGACCAACCACCCCAGACAAACTTAGTAAAATCAAAAATCCAAGCGTACGCAAATAATCCCCAGAGGTAAGGTAACTGTAGTGGACCCTGATAAAAAAGCCAGCTGACAAGATCATTGGTAATCCTAAACAAATGATCGCTACTCGTTTCTGATCTTTTGTTTTCAGTAACCAGATAGATAGTAGAAAATAAGCAATTAGCGCAATAAACCAATCAAATCTTGCAATACTAACAAAGCCGATAAAAATAAATACAACTCCAAAAATACAAGCAAAATGAATGAAAGCTGCCCATCTTTTTAAAAGTTTTGAATGCACACCAGTAGAAAAAAGCAAACTGAGTCCACTGAGTAAACAACAAAGATAATAGATGAACACTAGATTGATCTCTATAAAAAGTCCGACTGACAAAGCCATTGGCAATCCCAAACAAATGATCGCCTCGCGTTTCTGATCCTTTTTTTTCAGTAGCCAAATTGTTAGTAGCAAATAGGCAATTAAATCATATCTTTGAATGCCAATAAAACCGGTAAAAATATATAAAACCCAATAAAGACAGCCAAAATGAACGATAGCTGTCCATTTTTTTAAAGGGGTGGCATACACTCCGGTAGAAAACAACAAACTAAGTCCACTGAGTAAAAAGCAAAGACAATAGATTAACACTAAACTTACTTCTGAAAGGTTGTGAAAAGATTTCACAATTATCCCAACAGAGCCCCTCATTACCAATAATGTACCTAGAAAAATGCTACAGACGAAGAAAATCATGGAATACTTCGTACAGGTCTTACTTGTTAGCGACAACATCCACACTACTCCTTTCTAACAAAAAACCTTTTTATATTCTAGCAAGCCACTTCCCTTTCCAGTACTCGATATGTATGTAAGACGTCTCACTGAAGAAAGGTGAAGATATGGAAATACATTGCAAAAATATAATTCAACCCTAAGAGTATCCATTTGACTTTTCTGTTCTCGTTATTGATGTTTACTGAGAGAATGAGTCCAATTAATCCAGACAAACTCAGTAGAATCACATAACCAGTCCATTCCCAGCTAGCTCCAGAAGTTAGTAGCTCGTAATTGATTTTGAGAAAGAGCCCTATTGAAAACAACATCGGTATCCCCAAGCAAACGATTGCTACTCGTTTCTGACTTTTTGTTTTCAATAACCGGATGGACACGAATAAATAGGCCATTATCGCAAGGATAAAAATGAAACCTTGAATGATCATTAAACCTATCCAAAATAGACCAATGAAATAAACACAACTAAAATGACTAATTCTAATCAACCATTTTAACTCTTTTGAACGTACACCGGTCGAAAAAATCAAACTGATGCCACTAAATAAACAGCAAAGATAATAGAAAAAAAAGCCACTTACTTCTTGATAATGACTAAATGGAGCAAATCCATGCTCCCCTGCCATCCTACTCACTACTAGTAAAAAAATGGAGGAAATACTACAGATTAAGAAAATCACTGTAAACTTGGTACATACCTTACTTGATAACGGCAACATTTACACTACTCCTTTCTAACAAAAAACCTTTTTATATTATAGCAAGCCACTTCCCTTTCTAATACTCAATATGTATGTAAGACGTCTCACTGAAGAAAGATGTAGATATGGTAATAAGTTGCAAATAAATAATTAATACCCAAAAGTATCCACTTGGCTTTTCCCTTATCGAGTTGCGTTGAAAGAATCAGACCACTTAAACCTGATAAATGAAGAATGACTATGTATACAATGGCGTCCCATGACCATTCCCCCCCATAAAGGATTAGTTCGTAATTGAGCTTGATAAAAAAGCCAATTGAAATAATCATCGGTATCCCGAAGAAAGTGATCGCTAGCCATTTCTGCTTGCTTGCTGTCAGTAAAACGATAGCTAGGAACAAATAAAGAACGATTAAAAAAAGTACATGGAATACTTCAACAAAAAGAAAACCGAAAATAAAGAGAGAAAACCAATAAACACTACTAAAATGGACAATCGCAGCTGTCCGTTTTAAAATTTTTGAATGCGTACCTGTAGAAAAAATCAAACTGAGCCCACTGAGCAAACAGCTAAGATAATAGAAAATCATCAGACTTCCTTCTGGAAGATCACTTAACGGAATAAATCCATAAACTTTACCAAACAAACCAACAATCATCAACATCATTAAGAAAAAACTACCGATTAAGAAATTTCTTGAAACTTTCGTACACGTCTTATTATTTAGCGATAACATTTGCACCACTCCTTTTTTATTTTCCTAACTAATTTTTTAAAAATGTAGCAAAAAATAGACCGATCAATCCTGACACCATGATAAGAAAGAACGGAACCAAAGTTTTAAGAACAAGATAATACATGTAAAGCGCTGTCACACACCTAAGAGACACCGCCATGGATAGCACCAAACCAACTAGATAAGCCTTCATTCTCATCTTCTCCTTTTATATTAATGAACAGATTGTCATAATCTGTGAAGAAAACAATCAAGTATTTATTTTAAAAAAAACTACCCTTTTACCATTTTTTCTAGAAATAATCGATTACAAAATCTAGATTCAGCAAAAAGGTTAAACTTATTTTTTAAAAAATGTTATCTTAAATTAAATAAAACCTAAAATTTAATAACAAATAATCATTATACACATTAACTAGGTTACATTCTTTTTTATTACCCCTTCTATAAAACCCTAAATAAAAGCTAAAAAAACAACAAAAACACTCTGTATTTATCATAAAAAACAAAATAACAACGCTTACAATCTTATTTTAATTTATTCCATTCTAGCTGTTATGTCTCGTATTTCACGTCAATAAAAAACATAATCAACAAGTGTTTATAGATGCTTGATTATTTTTTATATGTTATTATTTTATCATAAAACTTAGGAGGAATACCCGTGAAATTTAAATTCTTTTTTATTGTCACCTTTTTATGGACACTTTTGTTTGCTGTCTCTGTCACTAATGACCATGTAGATACAACGACTAATGATCAGCTGACTCAATACAATTATTTTTCCAAAAATGAATATGCTCCCTTTGATCAAACTTTTGAATAAAAGCCAAATTACGATATCTGATTAACGGCAAAGAAAAAAACTTTCGTTACATTCGAACGATAGAAGTAACTCCAACAGAATTTAAAAAGCCTCTTAAGTTCGCTTTAATAGCGAACTTAAGAGGATTATTTTTTCTAGACTAGCAGAAATGTTTTACGTCCTTATTTTTGTTGAAGACGTGCTAATTCTTGTTGTTTAGCTTCGTAAATTTCTTCAATGTCATCTTCTGACAACGGTGTGCCAAAGGGTTGTTGCACTTTCAATAGTTCTCTTTCTGGCGCATCTACACCGACATTCACATCATTACCGATCGGTACACTATAATGATGGATATGTCCGTGAAGATTACGGATACTATCGTTTGATCCCAACAACATCGGATAATGAGTCAAATAATATTGCTGATGATTGAATTTGATGATGGTTCCGACATCATAAAAATAAAACTTTTTTGAACCAACCTTGTTTCCTGGATCATGTTTTTCTAAATACCTGAAAAAAGCACGACTGTCATGATTTCCCTTGATTAAATGGATTGTCCCATTGAGTTGTTGCACCAGCTCCAGTATGTCTTGGCTACCTTTTTCATATTGTGGGTGCATCGCCAGATCGCCTAAGTGATACACGTGATCGGTTTCTTTGACAACTTTATTCCAACTATCTATTAGCTGCTGATTCATTTCCTCCACACTAGCAAATAAACGAGGGGCAAAATCATTATTGCCTAATAAGTTTTTATGAAAAAAGTGCATATCACTAATAAAAAAATTCATATTGACCCCTTCTTACTTCCTTTTCTTTTAGGGTAAACAATCTAAGACAAAGTTACAACTGTTTAGATTCCCACAGTCTCTCTCAAATCATGCCAAACTAAACGATGTCTCTTACCGTATTTCCACTTCCCCCTCCACATTTTTTCAAAACGAATATTATTTCACCATCAAAACCTAATTATATAAAAGTTATTTTTAAATATTTATAAAATAACAAATAAATATAATAATCGCTCTATATAAAAGCCATTGTTAATTATTGTCAAAAAACAATGTCACAATCACAATACATTCAAAAACGCCTTTTAAAAACCTTAAATTTTGATATAACTATGTTCGATCTAACTATTTATTTATTCTTGTTATGCATAACAACCGACAGAATAAAAAACATTTGTAACTATAAAATATAAGTAATTAAATCATTTTTGTATGTTATTATATTGTTGAAATACCAAAGGAGGGGTGCTCTTGAATGTTTAGTGCGATAACCTTATAAAATCTTTCCCTATTGTCCTTGCAAGTTTAGTATTAAACGCTTATTTCTTTTTTAGACAACACCATTTTTCAACCAAAATCCAAGCGAAGGTACCATGTTTACTTTCTGTTTTTAGGACTAGAGTATGTTTTTTATAAGGTATCAATGATCAAAGAATAAAAATAAATAATACTTAATTGAGTATAAGGAGGAAAATTCATGAAAAAGTTACTCTTATCTTTACTGCCGCTTACGATGCTATTGAATCCTGCCAGCTCCGTCATTACACACGAGATGAATGAAGTCACTCTACCGCTTATTTCATATACCCAAAACAACAAACAGACACTTCAAGAAGTCAAAGACTCGAACAATCTAGAAACCAAAGTAGATGCGTTAAATTTAGCTAATGATTCTAAAGCAGCATTAGCTTGGAGCAATCGTCATTTTCCAACAGTTTTTAATGAAGACATTAAATTTATAACCGGTATCAACAAAAAATTACGAATAAAATACCTGAACAGATCTGAGTACTACCAACCACAGCAAAATATAAAACTTCTTGACGATCTGTTTCTCACACAAGCATCAGAAGATATTAATTTATACGCAAACTTTACACCGGATGATTTCGGAATCAATTCAGAGTATTTTATTAGCAATCCCGATAAAATCTATCAATCCATGTTAAAAAATAGCCGTTATGGTATTGACCATGGTTACCTTCTGGGCAGTTTGACTAAAAATAAACTGAATCTTGAAAATAATGAGTATATCCAGATGAAAATTACTGTACCTAAAGGAACGAAGATGATGAGGGTTGGAACGCTCTTAGACTCAAAATACGTATTACCAAGAGAAAGCACTTTGCATTATACCCTGTCCAATTTTAATCAAAAAGATAAGACTATCACCATCAATGCACTGTTGGTCGATCGAAGTGAACTTGAACATGAGACAACCGAGTTAGAAAATAAATTGAACCACGAAATGAAATCGCTTTACAATACTCCTTCTAACCTTGTTAAGTTGACTCCACTAGGCTTAAATGCCGGACTCGTCCTTACAAACAGCATTCGCGTCATTTCACACACCTTGGATTCTTTAAGCTCGAATCATATTCTTACTGAGAATTTACTAGAAAAGGAAAAACTTCATTTTACAAATGGTTTATTCGTTCATACAGAAGCATTAGAGAAGTTAAACCAGTACTATCCAGCGGAACAATGGCAACAAGTTTTTGAACAGAACTATGACCTAAAACATTTGGGACTTACACAATCATGGGACGACGATAAAGGTTATTTTAGTGACAGTGACAGCGTGATTACTTTTTCTCATTACGAACCAACCGATAACTTACCTCAACTAGATGTAAATAAAACCTTATCATCTACAGTCATACACGAAATTTTTCATTACCTTATTGATTTAAAAGATAGATTTAAACATAAAGAACTTTTCAAAGATGATCCCATTGCTTTTGAGACTAAAATAAAACAGCTGAAAGAAGCTGAAATAAATGAATTAGTAGCATTGTTAAATAGTTCTTATGCAAAAAGTAATTGGGAAGAATTTATTTGTGAAGCTTTCGCAGCAAAGTTCAATCCTGACAAGGAAATAAGTAATCGTTTTAAACAGGAAGTTCCGAAAACAAATCGAATGTTAGATATTTTATTTGATGAAGCACCACCATCAGCGCCTAATCATTTAAAAACAATCGAAGTCGGTGGTAATTCTGCCACTTTAACCTTTGATCATTCTACAGATAATACTGGTGTTGAAAAGTATCAGATCTATAAAAATGGAGAACTTACTAAAACTGTACTTGCTCCAAAAGATGCAAATGATCTTTCCTATCCTGATCCTGGAAAACACTCACAAAATTTAAAAGTAACATTTGATGATCTTGAACAAGCAAAAGAATATGAGTTTTATGTTGTCGCAGTTGATGATGCGTGGAATGAATCTGAAAAAAGTTCTATACTAAAAGTAACAACACGTGACGTTGAACCACCAAAACTAACTGGACCTTTAACAGGGCAACCTTTAGTAAGCAGTGCCGCAAGGTTTAGCTGGCCTCCTCCAACAGATAATCAAAAAGTAAAAGAAGTACGGTTATACCGAAGACACTCCTCTTCATTACTAGTCGAATATACTCCGTCTTTCTTAACAACAAATGAAACATTTTTTATTGTTCCCGAAGGCACCAATTACTATACAGATTTCACCGTTGAAAAAGGGCAATCTTACACCTACTATATGACTGCTATTGATGAAGCTGGAAATGAGTCAGAACAAAGTAATCAAGTTATCATTCGAACAGAGGATAAGCATGATGAAAAGCAAAATGAAGATAGAGCAGAAAATATCACATCTTCTCAAGCAACACTTAATTGGTCTGGCCTTTTCGGCGGACTCAACGTATCAGGTTTTAATATCTTTGGTTGGTTTTCTGGTGGCGGAGGTTGGCTATTCGGTGGCATGACATCTGTCGCTGGGTCAGTAACGTCTTCTCTAGTCAATTTAACTTTAGGCATGTCGCATCACTTTGTTATCGTTCCTATAGATAGTCAAGGTAATCCGATCCATGCGGGAATACAGATCAGTGTAGACTCAGTTGATCGTTCCTCTATCCAAACCAAAAACAGTATCTTATATCAGGGGCAAGAATGGCGTAAAGAAGATAATTTCGTTCACGCAACAGATGAAGATGGTAAAGATATCCCATTCAAAGATGGGCGTATCACAACAAATGGAGCTCGTATTGATACCAGCAAGCCTGGAGTTTATGAGTTAACTTATACGTTTAAAGGAATTGCCAAAAGAACGGATTCCACTTTTACAGTTACGGTCAAAGAAGACAACTCCTCTATCCAAACTAAAAATAGTATCTTATATCAGGGACAAAAATGGCACCAAGAAGATAATTTCGTTCACGCAACGGATGAAGATGGAAATGAGATTTCCTTTGAAGACGAGCGGATTGTAACGAACAATGCTAGTGTTGATACAAATAAGCCAGGTATTTATGACTTAACCTACACATTTAAAGGAATTGCCAAAAATACGGATTCTCCTTTTTCAGTTACGGTCAAAGAAAATAAAACTTCCATCCATACGAAAGATACTGTCTTATACGTTGGGGAAGCTTGGACTAAAAAAGTCAATTTCCTTTCTGCTACTGATGCGGATGGAAAAACTGTTTCTTTCGATGACCCTAGGATTTCAGTAAACGGCACAGTCGATACTCACAAACCGGGTGACTACACCATTGTCTATCAATTTACTGATAAAGGTAAAACTGTAACTTCTACCACAAATGTTACAGTCAAGGAAGACTTGACTTCGATTAAAACAAAAGACAGTCGTCTCTACACTTTACAACAATGGACTAAAGCAGATAATCTTCTATACGCTACCGATGCTGACGGAAATGAAATTCCTGCAGATGATGAAAGAATTTTCATAAGCAGAGCCGCTAACACTGCTAAACCAGGCGTTTATGAAGTCATCTATTCGTTGCAAGGAAAATCAAAAACGTTCAAAGATACAGCGATAATCACAGTAGTAGAAGACCAAACGACCTTGGACTTAAAAGATGTGACACTATACACAGGTCAAACATTCGATCCAAATTCTCCATTTAAAAACGTGACAGATAAAGATGGACAAAAGCTTGAAGCAAAAGATGTGGAAGAATACTATATTGATGAAATCAAAACAAAAGAGCTTGATACGTCTAAACCTGGGACACACACGATTAGAATCGCTTATTATGATGCAACAAATAATTGGAAATACAGTACCCGACAGCAAATCACGATTAAAGAAGACTTGTCTTCTATCGTTACAAAAGATAATGTCGTATTCGTAGGCGAAAAATGGAATAAACAAGATGCTTTTGTGAGCGCGACAGATGAAGACGGGAAATCAGTTCCTTACTCAAATGGACGCATCACAACGAATGGCGCTAAAATCGATACAAGCAAACCAGGCGTCTATCAATTGACTTACACCTTTAAAGGGCTCGTCAAAAGAACGGATTCTACTTTTACAGTTACTGTGAAAGAAAAGTAAACAAGCAAAGGAATCCAAACTTCATTATTAGTTAGTCAAAACCGACAGCGCGTGTGAATCATGGTAAACTTAAGGAAAAACAGGAGGTATTGATTATGCCTATCAGCTTTCATACTACTCTGACTCCTTCAGCAATCGAGATTACGTTACCAAATGAACATGGGAAGATGACTATCACAAAAGAAAAACCAGCTCTACCTGATCATTCACTTTATCTATTTTTCAAAAACAAACAATGTATCGCAATCGGTCAAACCGTGGTACCTAAAAGTTGGGATCACATCGTATTGGTTCAACTTCCTTGGGATCTTGAAGCCAGTCATCTAAGCTACCTACTTCAAGAACAGGCAGAATCAACGGGATTGACAGTAGAAATCGATGATTCCGCAAAAGAAACGATCCCTCAAGTACAAGTCAAAAAGTTAGCGGAACCAGTCGAAGAAATCACAAAAATCTTAGCAGTATTTGGTTACTCTTTAGAAAAAAGCAGTCCTCAAAAGAAAAAGCCGGCAAAAGCAAGACATCGTTGGACAAAGGAAGTTAGTGAGATCCCTTTTACCGTTAATTTTAGAAACAGTCAGGCAACACTTTATTGGATCAGTCGAAATGAACTGTTGATCAAAAAGGGGGCTATACTATTAGCGGAAGCTCCTTTAAATAAAGACGGTTCCGTCAGTTATGCGGCAAAATATGGGGATAAATTACGTGATGATTATAAAGATAGCATTGTAGGAAATAAAACGAGCAAAGATATTATCGTCAAAAGCGTCAATGAAGCAAGTCTGTTACTCTACTTCGGTGGAACAAACAGCTGGTTAGAAATCATTGATGAAAATGGTAAATCCTTAGATGAGTGGACAAAAGTAGAATAGAGGAATGGTTATTCTCTAGCGATTGTCCCGTTTCAATAGATAGTAAAAAAGCAAAGAAATCAGCTTTACTAGCTGTTCTCTTTGCTTTTTTTACTGGCAACAATGATAGATACGTTCGACTTCCTTAGACTTTTTCAAATAATCCTCGGCTGATCATACCATCCATCAAAAAATAAAATTTATCTTGACTCATTTTTTGTCGGTCGTCTTTAAAAATATTGACTGCTTTCAATCCGTTAGCTGTCGTAATAGACATTTTTAGTGTTTGGATATCCTTTGAAACAGTGATTTTTAGTTTAAACCCTTCTTTGCTTTGTGGGGTTGCATCTAGCGGACGGATCAACTGATAGTTGCCGCCATTTGTTTCGGTAAATCCATTGTCTCTCAAAGTGTAGCGTTTTGCATCTGGATGTAAACGATAACTTGTTTTTGCTCCTAAAACTGTGGCTGTTTTTTCAAATGCCATGATTTTCACCTCGGTAAATTGATTTCTACTTTTATTATAAAAGTTTCTTGCATCATTTACTAGGTTTTTTCCAACTTAGATTGATTGGATCAATACATCAAGAAAACGTTGGACTTCTTCTTTGATATTGCCGTAACCAAAACTGATTCGTATGGATTCTTTAAGGATTGGTGTATCTTTCCCATACATTGCCTCCAGCACATGCGAAGGTTCGATATTACCAGCTGTACATGCTGACCCAGTAGATATCGCAATCCCATTAAGATCCAACTTCATCAAAAGTAAGTCATTCGCAACACCAGGTAATCGAAGGTTTAACACATGTGGTAATTTGTTGTTTAAATCACCATTGACTTGATAAGAAATTCCTTCTTTTTTCAAGGTATTCAAAATCAATTCTTGGAATCCAGCATATTTTTCACTTCGAGCTTCACGTTCTTCAGCGGTTAGAAGCTTGACCGCTTGCGCCATTCCCCAGATACCTGCGAGATTTTCAGTACCTGCTCGCCGCTTCTCTTCCTGTTCTCCACCTAAAAGTAGTGAAGGAATATTTATGCCATCTTTTTTATATAAAAATCCTACGCCTTTTGGTCCATTGATTTTATGGGCAGAGATGCTAAGTAAATCCACACCTAACTCCCTTGGATGAATCGTCTGATTCCCATAAGCTTGAACTGCATCGGTATGAAAATAAGCAGGATGTTCCCGCAACCGTTCGCCGATTTCTTTGATTGGCATCAAATTCCCGATTTCATTATTCCCAAACATGATCGAGACTAAAATCGTTTCATCACTTAATGCTTCATCAAAGTCAGTTAGTGAAATATTGCCTTTTTCATCTACTGGTAAATACGTGACTTCAAAGCCTTGTGTTTCCAGATATTTCATTGTATTCAAGACAGCAGGATGTTCGATAGCGGTAGTGATCAAATGATTCCCGTCTTTTTTTCGTGAAAAAGCCGTTTCAAGGATCGCTGTATTATCGCCTTCTGTCCCTCCACTATTAAAAATGATTTCATGATCATTGACTTTTAAACTATCAGCAATAAGTTGTCTTGCTGTTTCTAACTTTTCATGGGCAATTCGGCCGAAGCCATGGATACTCGAAGGATTCCCAAAGGTTTCTTGCATCATTGTGGTCATTTCTTGAATGACGTAGGGATGCATGGGCGTCGTCGCTGCATGATCCAAATAGATTTTTTCCAACTTCTTTCATCCCTTCCAAATAGAACTAGGCACATTCTAGCATAAAATAAGCAAGTTACCAAAGAAACAATCGCTAAACCAGGATAGTTTCCCAACTTTTAGAAAAAAATTCGTTCCACAATTCGTGCTACCACGATTGTCGAACGAATTTTATTTCATCACATAACAAAAAATGATTAATCAAATACTTTTTCTTCTAGACGGAACAATGGACTCATTGGTGTATTTTCATGAATTCGTTTAACCGCTTCTCCCATCAACTCTGAACAAGTAACAATCGTTAAATTGTTAGGATGACGTTCTTCTTGAGTAAATACAGAATCAGTGATGCAGATATCTTTAATCGGTGCATCATCTAAAATTTGTTTTGCAGGAACAGACAACAAGCCGTGTGAAGCACAAGCATAAACCTCTTTTGCTCCGTTTTCTTTCAAAACATTAGCAGCTCGAGCAAGCGTTGCACCAGTATTCAAGATGTCATCGACCATGATACATGTTTTTCCTTGGACATCACCAATCACATATCCACTATTTTCATCTGCATCATCGGCGTGATCCACGATCGCCAATGTACTATTCAAATATTCAGAAAGACTTCTTGCACGTTGGACACCACTATTTTTTGGTGAAACGACAACAATATCGTCACCTGTTAAACCAAGTTCTCGGTAATAGTGAGCAAACAATGGCATTGTGAATAAGTTATCTACAGGGATATCAAAGAATCCTTGGACTTGAACTGTATGCAAATCCAATGTCAGCACACGAGTTGCGCCAGCTTCTTGGATCAAATTAGCAATCAATTTAGCTGTGATCGGTTCATGTGGTTTTGCTGTACGGTCTTGTCTGGCATAACCGTAATAAGGTAACACAACATTGATTGTTTTTGCACTGGCACGTTTCATCGCATCGATCATGATCAATAATTCCATATAATAATCATTAACTGGCTGATTGGTTGATTGCACGATATAAACATGATCCCCACGAATACTTTCTTCGATATTGATCGAGATCTCTCCATCACTAAATTGTTTTACGACACTTTTTCCTAGCTCCGTTCCAAACACCTTGGCAATTTTTTCTGCCAGTGGTCGATTTCCATTCAAGCTAAAGATTTTCAATGTGTCATCCTGATACTTTTTACTCATGTTGTCCTCCCTATTGTTCTCTCTTCTTCGATAGTTTAACATATTTTTTCCAGTTTTTCTGGTAATTTC
The DNA here is from genome assembly GCF_040887125.1 of Enterococcus sp. C74. Classification (NCBI taxonomy): domain Bacteria; kingdom Bacillati; phylum Bacillota; class Bacilli; order Lactobacillales; family Enterococcaceae; genus Enterococcus; species Enterococcus sp. C74. The sequence continues at coordinate 114,867 of NZ_JBFOFA010000005.1, forward strand.
TGTAAATAATTTTTAAGGCAGCGAAACAGTTCCATTACACCAACTAGCAGGAATCAATTGATCCGTGTTGCCCCAGTTGTCATGAACTTTGTAAAAGCGTTCTCCAGAAGAGGATTGATAATATGCATATGCAGTGACCCAATGATTGCCATAGGTGCTCCCTAATACTTTCAACACCCCTAAGATCACAGGTTTTCCTTGGCGAATCCGTTTAGTCGCTCGCTGCCAAGAACCAAGCATCGTACTTCTAGCAGACACTCGATTTCCTGTATGTTTTAAAAACTTCGTGATACCATGACTGACTTGACCGGGAACCGTCGGAAGTCCTAGCGGCTGGATCGCTTGGCGTAATGCTTCACTTAGTTGCGCATGGTCTTTCGTTCCTTTTTCACGTAACGTTGGAGAGAAAAACAATTCGTTTTGAAAATCTTGGTAATAAGCAATAAGGACAGTTGCAGCATAGGTCCCACAAAGATAGCCAGACGGTGTCCGCCAATTTTTATAGTTTAAAAACCGTTGTTCAGGCAATCCCACCCAACAATCCAAAAGTTCTTGTCCGTTTTCCTTTGGCGCAATCAAAGCTTTTTCACGATTATCTGCAAGCCAACGAGAAATATTGGTGACTTCTGCTTCAGTCATCGGTACGAGTTGATAAGCTTTTCTTGCATCTGGGTAGGAGTGGCTCGCAGGACCGTATTCTATTGGTTGTTTGTTTTGATCTAGGATGACATAACTACCATCTTCAAAAATTAAAGCGTAACTCTTTTCTTCATCCTTCATCGCCAACTGTTCCACAGCGCTTAACCGTTTCTTGATACCATCTAGATTCCATTCGATTGATTGTTCAAATACAGTTTTCAAGAACGAATCACCTCCGTCTTTTTTATTATAAGTGAAATAAGGAGAAAAACAAATCAGATAGACTAGTTCTGCTGTGACTACGGCAAGACCCCAACAAGTGCTTCTTTCCTCTTTCTATTTGTTTATTCGCTGTTTTTATATGATAATAGGAACATTAGATAAAAAGGAGCGATAACCGAATGAACAAAGAACTTATAAAGCAAGACTTTTTTGAAGCTGTGAATGAAGAATGGCTAAAAACAGCCATGATCCCCGCTGATAAACCAGCCACTGGCGGTTTCCAGGACTTAGTTGACGGTATCGATGATCTTTTGATGACAGATGTTGATCATATGCTGGCTGAACCTGATAAAGTCCAATCAGATATGATGCGTCACTTTCTTCATTTTTATCAATTAGCTAATGATTATGATCGAAGAAACCAGTTAGCTGCTAAACCGTTGCTTCCTTTAATTGAACGAATTGAAAAAATCGAATCTTTTGAAGACTTGAACCAACAATTTCCTACTTGGACATTGGATAGTTTACCTTTACCATTTAGCTTAGATGTCGATGCGGATATGAAAAATGCACAAACAAACGCATTATTTGCTTATCCCCCTTCATTATTTTTACCTGACAAAACTTACTATACTGCAGAACATCCAAATGGTGCGCAACTATTAGGCGTTTTCTTTGATATGATGGTCCAACTCGTTGAATTAACCGGAAAAGAAAAAAGCCAAGCAGAGGCAATCGTTGAACAAGCTATCCAATTTGATCGATTGGTTGCGCCTCATGTTAAAAGTGCGGAAGAAAAAGCGGATTACAGCAAAATGTACAATCCCCGGTCATTTGACACCTTCATCCACTATACCGATAAACTGGATCTGGAAAAGTTGACAGTGGGATTGATTGGTACCACACCGGATAAAGTAATCGTGACGGATCCTGTTTATTTTGAACAGTTAGGCGAACTACTAACCACAGAACATTTTCAATTGATCAAAAGCTGGATGATCGTCCGAACGATTCGTTCGTTGAGTAGTTATCTATCAGAAGACTTTAGACAAATCAGCGGAATCTTCTCACGGACACTCTCAGGCACAGATGAAGCCATGCCGCAGAAAAAAGCTGCCTATTACTTAGCTTCAGGTCAATTTGACCAAGTCGTTGGCGATTATTATGGCAAAAAATACTTTGGTGAAGCGGCCAAAAAAGATGTTGAGCATATGATCGAAAAAATGATCTCTGTCTATAAAGATCGTTTAGAAAAAAACAACTGGTTAAGCGATACTACTCGAAAAAAAGCGATCATCAAATTAGATAAACTAGGAGTTCAGGTCGGCTATCCAGACCAAATCCCTGCGTTATATACGAAGTACCACACAGTGACACAAGAAGAAGGCGGAACCTTGCTTTCCAACGCTTTAGCCTTCAGCAAAATCGAATTGAAAGAACGTTTTGGTCGCTGGAATCAACCTGTTGATCGGACGGAATGGGAAATGAGTGCTGATACAGTCAACGCCTATTACCACCCTTTCAGAAATGTCATTGTTTTTCCAGCTGCTATTTTACAAGCACCATTTTATAGTTTAGAACAATCAAGTTCAGCAAACTACGGTGGGATCGGCGCTGTCATCGCCCATGAAATCTCTCATGCCTTCGATAATAATGGTGCCTTATTCGATGAATATGGTAATTTAAATAACTGGTGGACGGAAGAAGATCTAGCGCACTTCCAAGAAAAAGCCCAAGCAATGATCGAAGAATTTGATGGCTTATCATTTGCTGATGGTACTGTTAATGGTAAGCTTACTGTTTCAGAAAATATCGCAGATGCGGGCGGTCTAAGTTGTGCTTTAGAAGCAGCAAAAAACGAAGCAGATCACTCACTAGCAGACTTTTTCGTCAGCTGGGCGACGATTTGGCGGACAAAAGCAAAAAAAGAATACCAACAATTGTTGTTACAAATCGACGTTCATGCCCCTGCTAAATTACGTGCCAATATCCAACCCCAAAACTTGATGGAATTTTATGAAACATTTGCGATCACTGAAAAAGACGCGATGTATCTTCCACCTGAAAAACGAGTGCATATCTGGTAATACAGTTAAAAAACGCTCCAATGGCATAAGAAAATTTTTTGAAACAACCTCTCATATAAAAAAATTGACTTATTTCAAGGAGCGGTTGTTTGAACACTATTTTTCTCTTTACGAGGGACTGAGACAAAAGTTGTCTCAGTCTTTTCTAGTATCTCTAAAAACGGATAAACGGCGTTCAAGAAGCAACTCCTCAACAATAAGCGATGATTTTCTAAAATATGAGGAGCTATTTTAAAAAATCCTCTCTTATTCGCTCGGAGCTAAACGCTTCTTTCACAGCCTCTTGCTAAACGGTGTTCAAACATCAGCTCCTTGAAATAAGCCTGAATTTTTCAAAACATGAGGAGCTGTTTCAAAAAATTCTTTCTTATTGTCATCAGAGCTACCCGATGTTTTCACGACCTCTGATTCACGGTGTTCAAAGAGCTGACCTTCGGCGATAAGTCAAAAAATCTCAAAACATGGGAAGCTGTTTCGAGATTTCCATCCTTAATGCTCCTGCGATTACTCGTCGCAGTTTTTACTTGGTGAGCGCTCAGGTCAAAACACTCTTTTCACGACCTCTTGTTCACGGTGAGACAAAAGTAGCATCTACGGAAAATTTGCCGAAATTTACCAAAAATTTGAGAAGCACCAAGTAGGTAACAATCAACATCAAAAACTAGTTTTTGTGTTTCTTGTCAATTTTCGGAAATTCCTTCTTATTTCTTGATGCTGAACACTTTTGTCTCAACCTCTCTTAATATTATCATTTACTTTTCTACCAAGCTCATTTTGACTACCCACAAACCAACTCCACTTAATAAAGAAAAATAAATCCTTCCATCTTCCTTCACTGTTCTCTACTGTTATCTACCCTTTCCGACCATAAATAGTCATAAAACTGCATCATTTCATTTACCTCTTTATTTTCGTTAACCTTTGTAATAAAATTAGTTAACGAAAGTAAAGAGGTGTTTTTATGGAAAATCTATTCGAACCTTGTGTTCCGCTAACAAAAACAACATGTCTGGAGATACTAAAAGACAAAACTAATTTATGGGGGTATTATGCACAAGCCCTTCAGCTCAAAACAAACAAATCACAAAATATCATCCGTCTGAATACATTGCTGAATGCTAAGAGCGGCTTGTGTAGAGAAGATTGTGGTTATTGTGCGCAATCAAAAAAAAGTTCTGCAACGATTGAAACATATGGATTATTACCCAAAAAAGAAATCATTCGTAAAGCGTTGATTGCTAAAAAGAATCATTCCAGTGTGTTTTGCATTGCGTTAAGCGGAACACGCCCATCAAAAAAAGAAATCCACATTTTAGGTGAGGCAATTCAAACGATCAAAAGCATAATGTCGATTGAGATTTGTTTATCCATTGGCTTAGTTACTGAGGAACAAATTGATTATTTAAAATCGTGTGGAGTAGATCGGTTGAATCATAATCTTAATACTAGTCGAGATAATTACCCAAACATCACAACAACCCATTCCTATGATGATCGGTTAGAAACATTAAACAAACTTCGTCAGCACAAAATGAATATTTGCTCTGGTTTTATTTGTGGCATGGGAGAAACAGATGAACAATTAGTCGATCTGGCTTTTGACTTAAAAGATCAAGAGCCTTATTCCGTTCCAGTCAATTTTTTACTTCCAATTGCTGGAACAATGTTTGAGGAACACAATGAATTAACCCCTATGAAATGTTTAAAAATCTTAACCATGCTGAGGTTACTATTCCCTACTACAGAACTTAGGGTAAGTGCCGGAAGAGAGTTTCATTTAGGAGAACTCCAGCCATTTGCTTTATTGATCGTGGATTCTATTTTTTTAGGCAACTATTTGACAGAGAAAGGAGCACCTATTTCTGAAGATCAAAAAATGCTTGATCGTTTAGGTTTAGTTGTGGCTGGTGTCTGTGATGAAGAATAATTATATTATATGCGGGATTCATACCGATTGTGGAAAATCAGTGATCAGTGTCTTACTCTATGAATATTTACGTGATCTGACAAATCAGGAACCGTTACTCGTGAAACCGATCCAAACAGGACCGTTTCCTGATACAGATTTTTATCAAGCATGCCATATTGAGAAACAAAATATTGTTCATTTCTATTCAATGTCATTAGAAGCTTCTCCACATATCGCTAGCAGAAAAGAGCATCAATGGATCGATCTACTTGTCTTGAAGGAAAAAGCAAATGTTGTCTTGAAAAAAAATCGACCCACGATTTTTGAATTAGCAGGGGGTCTGCTTTCTCCCATTAATGACTCGCAAACCATGTTAGACATGATCAAACTTTTGCAATTACCGGTTATTCTCGTTTCGGATAATTATTTAGGTGCAATCAATCATACGTTGCTAACGACTAGTTTATTACAAAGCGAAAACATTCCAATAGCAGGTCTGGTTTTTAATTCAAGTAAAGCAAATGAAAAGAATGACATGGAAGATTTAAGCCAATGGATGACAGATAAGACAGGAATCACACAAATTGGCAAATTACCCTATTTAGAGGATTTAACTCATTGGTTAAAATCGAGAACAAAAAAAAGAGAACTTAGTAAGGAGTGGCATTTAAATGTATACAAATAGGCGAGATATCACCATGATGGCGATGATGATGGCATTATTGATCATCACAGCAAAACTAGTGATTCCGTTACCACTATTCGATTATTTATCTTTACAAATTATAACGATTTATCTGATTTATCCTTTATTAGGAACAAAATACGGGCTCATTGTCACATTCAGTTATTTGATCCTAGGGCTCATTGGATTACCGATTTTCGCTAGTGGCGGAGGTATTTTTTATATTTTTAAACCTAGTTTTGGCTTTCTACTATCTTTTGCAACTTTCCCACTGATTCAAGCTACACTGTCAAAATTGTTCTGGCGCAGAAAATGGCTCCCATTAAAAAAAATCCTGATCATTAACTATTCAGGATTACTTTATCTCTATTTAATCGGTCTGTTGTATAAATGCTTGATTTTATTCTTTTACCTTAAAGAAACGAATGTTCTTTACAGTGTGCTAGCAGTTTCCACATTGATTGATTTAAGTTGCGATATCTTACTTGTGTTCGTAGCTAGTTTGCTTACCTATAAGTTATTGCCACTCATTCATAAGCACAAACTAGCAAACCAACTCTTTATCTCCTAATAAAAGCCGCTATTTCAGCGATTGGAAAAGAATCGAACCATCGGCTTAAAATGGATACTGATTGATTGACTTAAAAAATCTTACAAAATTATGAAAGAAAATAAACCGAAGAAGAGGTTGAGACAACTTTGTCCCAGTCCCCCTTCGGTTTATTTTTCCGTATTGACTTACTCTATCATACGACAGAATGTACAACAGAACGATCTGGTTACTTCATGAACCAGTTAGGCCCACAAATCATTAACAAGCTTATTATATATTTACTTGATCAACGTTGCCCCGAGGACTGTTTCAAAATGACGTAGTGCCCAGTCATGACCGACTGGATCAAAGCTAGCTACAGCATCTTCAAAAATAAACAGTTGATAGCCTAAATTATATGCATCAACAGCTGTGTGCAACACACAAATGTCCGTACATACGCCAGTCAAATAGAGTTCAGTGATCCCCCGCTCACGGAGCCGAATATCTAGATCTGTTCCACTAAAAGCAGAGTAATGCCGCTTATCAATCCAATAGACATTGGCTTGTTCTTGGGCGTTTTCGTAAACAGCTTGTAGCGAACCATAAAGGGCACGACCATTGGTGCCAATCACGTTATGCGGAGGAAATAGTTTATTTTCAGGATGGAAGTTATCCGATGGGTCATGCGCATCAATCGCAAACACCACAAAGTCTCCCTCTTCGATAAACTTTTTCGTGTGAGTCGTCACTGCTTGTTCAATCACTTGCCCAGCTTTACCTGTCGTTAATTTCCCGGCATCTGCCACAAAATCATACGTGTAATCAATCGAGATCAATGCTTTCATTAATGGGCTCCTTATACAAGATGTTTGACAAATTCGATTACCATCTCAGCAGAACGTTTCCCTGCATCTTCAATAAACTCATCAAAGGTTTGTGTCGCTGCATGATCAGCAGTATCACTCATCGCACGAACGATCAAGAAAGGAATATTGAACTGACGAGCCGTTTGTCCAACAGCCGCTCCTTCCATTTCACAAGCCAACGCATCTGGAAAGTTTGTTAAAATCTCTTCTACTTTTTTGGAAGAATCAACAAACGTATCTCCAGTAACGATCAAGCCTTCTTTCACATTCAGATCTATCGCTTTGGCTGCTCTTGCCATCTCTGTGCGAAGATACGTACTTGCTTCATAATAAAGCGGCATCCCTGGTATTTGTCCTGGCTTATAGCCAAATCCGGTTGCATCTGCATCGAAATAAGCTACTTTATCAGAGATTACGATATCGCCTACTTGTAGCCCTTGTCCGATACCACCCGCTGAACCTGTATTGATGACCATATTTACACCATATTGTTGGATCAATAAACTAGTAGTGACTGATGCCAAAACTTTACCGATCCCTGAACGAACCACAATTACTTCATGTCTTCCTAAAGAGCCTGAAATGAACAATGCTCCTGCTCGTTCCCATGACAAGGGTTCACTTAGCTTTTCTCTTAAAATTTTGATTTCTTCTTCCATTGCACCGATAATACCGATTTTCATAGCTTTTTCCTTCTTTCTAAATAAATGCGACCGCAAAAAATACGACACACAATAATAGAATAACAATAATCAAGGATTTCATCAAAAATGAATTCCACTTCGTCGTTTTTTCACGTTCACCGATTCTTGTTTTTGTGATAGGTTTGTTCCGTTTTTGTTCCTTTCGATAAAAACTAGCAATTTTCTTTTCTTCTTGCTGATAAGCAGCCTCTTCTTTTCTTTGCCGTTTTAATGACTCTTGGGCTTGCGTCTGCTGTCGTTTACGTAATTCACTTCTCGTAATCAGCGGTCCTTTGGCCATCAGCCGATCCCTCTACTTTCCTTTAATCAATAGCTCCCAATATTGGATCGCATACATGGTTTTCGCATCACAGATAAGTTGATCATCTATTGCTTGTTTAGCTTCTGCGAAAGTCAGTGCATATAATTCAAGCACCTCATCTTCATCTTGAGCCAACGGATTCTCTACTTTCTGTAAATCAATCGCATGATAAATATGCATGATCTCATTTGCAAATCCTGGTGAAAGATACATAGATGAAACTTGTTTGAGCTTTCCTGCCCGATACCCAGTCTCTTCTTCCAGTTCTCTTGCAGCGGTACGTTCCGGTGTTTGGCTTTCTTCTGGATCGATTTTCCCAGCAGGGATCTCCAAAATCACTTTTTCTAATGGTTTCCGAAACTGTTTCACTAATAATAAACGATTCTGATCATCAAATGCGATGATCCCTACACCACCCGGATGAAACACTAATTCACGTTTGGCAAGTTTTCCATCTGGCAGGCGGACGTCATCTACTGCAACATCGATGATCGCTCCGTGATAGATTTCTTTTCGTTCGATCGTTTTTTCTTCAAATTGCTCATATTCAAGCATCTTTCTCCCACTTTCTTTGTAATAATACCCGCTTTTCGTTTACTTTTCAATTTTTCTAGAGTTTTCTTTTAGTTTACCATAACTAAACCTTAGAAATTCTCTAAATCTACAAAATCCTCCTTTAGTCCCATACTCTTTCTTAGGTTGAGTGTGCTAAAATAAGGGTGGAAATGAGAACAACGCTTCATTACTTAAAATGGATGGAATATATATGGAGGGCTTATTATGCGAAAATTAAATTGGCGATGGATCTTAGGTCTATTGTTGGTGTTTCTTTTGATTCGTCAAGGTCACTTTTCTTTAGTAACAGTCATTTTGATTATCGGCGCAGCTTTAGTGATTTGGGGAATCTTTGGCTCTGGCAAGAAAAAATCAGCAAAAAATGAAATGCCCGATTTATCTGATGAACTTGAATCACATTATACAAAAAGCGGGATGACACCTAGTGAGATTACTTTCTTTAGACAGACAATGAATCAAACGAAAGTCGAAATTGAACAATTGCAACAAAACATGCAACAAACAGCCAAACTAAAAGCTGTCGATCTTCGTCACGATACAGTGAAGGCGGCCAAAGCACTCTTCAAAGCATTGGTGAAAGAGCCCAACCGATTACACGAAGCAAGTCAATTTCTTTATACTCACTTACCAAACTTAGTCGATTTGACCAATAAATATATTGAGATCAACGACCATGAAATCAAAAACAAACAGACTTATGAAAAGCTCGAAGAAAGTTCACAAATCATTGATCAACTAGCACATCTGATTGCTCAAGACTATCAACAATTTGTCTCTGAAGATTTAGATGATCTAGATGTAGAAATATCAGTTGCGAAACAAAGCTTAAAACGAGAGAATCTATCTGATGATAACAATCAATCTCAATGATCGGTTAATAGAATCATAAAGGAGTGTTTTGTTTCTTAGACACTCCTTTTGCTTATCCTTTCTTTTGTTTATCCTTTATAATAGATGAATAAGATGAACAACTGTTTTTTTACAAAAATGATAACATTGAACCTATCGCATCACATTGAACCACGAGGAGGAGTTTTAAATGGATAATAAACCTAAAGAGGTAACACCTGTAAATGACACGTTAGATGATTTGTTAAATAATCCGTTCTCTACCCCAACAGATAAATTAACCCAAACACAACAGTCAGAAATCAATGCTTTGCAAGAACAACAAACCGCTGCACGCTTGATTGATAAACTACCTGCTGAACGACAAGAGCAAGCCAAAGAGCTAGCAGCTAAAATTGATGTTTCAGATGCGCAGTCGGTGATCAGCTACGGTTCTGCTGCTCAAACGAAGTTAAGTGAATTTTCACAATCCATGTTAAATCATGTACAGGCACAAGATATTGGTCCTGTCGGAGATTCATTGACTGAATTGATGTATCGTCTGCAAGAAGCAAATCCTGATGAATTACGAGCTGGCGAAGGCAATATTTTCCAACGGATGTTTGGCAAAGTAAAACAATCAATCTATGAAGTGACTGCAAAATATCAAAAGATCGGTGCCCAAATCGATAAAATCTCTGTTAAATTAGAAAAAGAAAAAGACGGGCTTTTAAAAGATAATTTGATGCTCGAACAACTCTATCAAAAAAACAAAGATTATTTTGATGCACTGAATATTTATATCGCAGCTGGCGAATTGAAGATGGAAGAACTTCAAACAACGATCATTCCTAAAGCAATGAAAAAAGCCGAAGAAACAGGCGATCAAATGGATGTTCAAATTGCAAATGATTATACTCAATTTCTAGATCGTTTAGACAAACGAACACATGATTTACGTTTGGCAAGACAAATCACTATCCAGCAAGCACCACAGATCCGTTTAATCCAAAATACTAACCAAGCGTTAGCAGAAAAAATCCAAGCATCAATCGCAACAGCGATCCCTCTATGGAAAAACCAAGTAGTGATCGCCTTGACGTTACTTCGCCAAAAAGATGCGGTAACTGCCCAACGTCAAGTTTCTGAGACAACTAATGACCTTTTGAAGAAAAATTCAGAAATGTTGAAAATCTCTGCTATTGAAACAGCAAAAGAAAATGAACGTGGGATCGTTGATATTGAAACCTTACAAACAACTCAAAATGATTTGATCGAAACGATCCAAGAAACATTACGCATCCAAAAAGAAGGAAAAGAAAAACGTCGTCATGCAGAAGTCGAACTTGGTCATATGGAAGACGACTTGAAACAAAAATTACTCGATTTAACACAATAAGACTATTTTGCATGGATCAATCAAAAAAGGCTCTATACTTTTTGATGTTGGTGAAATTCGCCAACATCTTTTTTATGCTTTAAAAGGATAGAAAAGACACCTCGAAATCCTTCAAAATGAATTTGGCTAACCAATTCATCGAAGGACTCAAGATGTCTTACACTCGTCTTATCAAATTACGCTATAGGTTCTAAACCTAGGTCGTTTGAAAAGAACGAATCATCAATTTTGTTGATTCATTTTACTATGTTGGTACCCATAACCAAAGTAAATCACTAACCCAATCGCCATCACGATACCGAAGACGATCCATGTGACTGGTTGTAAACGAAGCATCAATACCAAGCATGTACCGATAGATATGATCGGTAATATCGGTACAAATGGCACTTTAAATTCACCGGCTTTTGGTTTACCAAACATTTTTCTTAGTTTAAGTAATCCTAAGCTGACTAACATCAAATAGGTCAACGCCATGATGTTTGTTAGTTCAGCGAGAATATTCAATGGGAAGAAACCAGCGAAAAATAAAGCCGCTACCCCAGCTACAAAAGTCGCCTTTCTAGGCGTCCGATGCTTTTCATCGATCTCTGTCATAAATTTAGGTAAAAGACCGTCTTTACTTACAGCAAACAATAACCGAGCTAGCGAATACATCATAGAAATCGTTACGGTCAAGAGCGTCAAAATGGCACCGACTGCAATCACAGCTCCGATTGTTCCATGACCAACGTAACGCATCGCAAAGGCAACTGGGTCACTGACCCCTAATTCAGTAAACGGAACAATCCCCGTTAAAATCAAGGTAACTACGATGTATAAAGCTGTGGCAATCAAGATCGAACCAATGATTCCTCGAGGAACGTCTTTTTGTGGCTCTTTCACTTCTTCGGCTGCCATTGCAACTGAATCAAATCCCAAGAAAGCGAAGAAGACTAGAGCTGCTCCATCTAAAACGCCTGAAAAACCAAATGGTGTAAATGGTTGCCAGTTTTCAGGTTTTACAAAGAAAATCCCTACAACGATAAATAATGCAATAATACCGAATTTCACAAAAACCATGATATTATTCAATCTTAATGCTTTTTTGGCTTCTAAAGAAACGATGTATGTCACAAATATGACAACGAACACTGCGATCAAATCGACATAGGTGCCATTGTCAGGATTATAACCACTGGTCAAGGCTTGTGGTAAATGGACTCCAAATCCTTCCAAGAACCCTTGAACATAACCAGACCAGCCGGAAGCAACCGACGAAACTGCTAATAGAAATTCGCCAATCAACAACCAACCTGTTAACCAGGCGGCAAATTCACCAAAAACAACATAAAGATACGCATACGGGCCACCAATGACTGGCACACGTGAGGCAAACTCAGCAAAGCTTAACCCCGATAAAATGACAACGATTGCAGCTAAAACGAATGAAAGTGACAGTGCTGGACCCGCATTTTGATTGGCCGCAACCCCTGTCACTACAAATATTCCTGTGCCGATAATTGCGCCAATTCCAAGCATAATTAAATCGGACGTTTTCAGATCTTTCTTCATCCCACTTGTGTGGTTGAGATTGATTTCTTTCTTACGAAACAAATCCATGGCAGTACCTCCCTATTTTAGGTTGGAAAACGGCCATTAAGCCGTTTTCATATACCCTAAAATGATACCACCTAAAATGACTAAAAGGCAACCGACAATAACGTAAACAAGTTCTTTTTTCGTTTTCTTTTCTCCCAAAATGAAAATACCACCTAAAGTTGAGATGATAATCCCCATCTGTGATAATGAAAATCCAACAGCTAAACCAAGTGATTTAACAGTTAAGAGCATGCACACGTTCCCAATTCCCCATAGCAAACCACAAATCATGTTCTTCCAAACAAATTGATCCACTTTCACTTTACGAAAGGCAAAGAAACTTGCACCTAAGATCATTCCGATACTTTGAGGTAAGATGATTGACATCGCATCCAAGTCAGCCCAGTTCACAATGATCGTATAAACACCATAACCAATCGTTGAATAGATCAATGCTCTAAACCCTTTACCAAAATCAAGCATTTTATTGTCAGTATCAACTTTTCCTTCATCATCTTGGCGAGCTGTTAAATAGGCACCGCTAACAAGAAGTGCTAAAGCTAGGATACCGTATACATAATCTTTCGTTTGTGTCCATTCATGAAAGAAAACGGCTCCCGCAATCGTATTCAAAATTAATTGAAAACCAGTCGATAAAGGCAAACCAACAGAAACGCCCATAAATTTCATTCCATGGAACTGTCCGTTTTGACCAACACTCCAAGCTAACCCAGAGAGGAATCCAATCAAGAAAATCCATGGTGTGATTGTTGGGCTAACGATGAAAAAGACAACTAATGAAAAGATAAATGCACCAATCGTCATCCCTAATGTCTGTTGATTGGCATCGCCACCAATTTTCCCGCTTACTAAACCAATACTTCCCCATGCTACCATAGGGATTAATGCTATTAAAATTTCCATAACTAATCTCCTTTTATTTCACATGATATGAAACTTATCAGCGAAAACGTTCACAACACAAGAAGTTTTTTTCGATTCTAACTATTTTCTAACGTTTCTCATTATAGAAATTTAAGATTGGGAAAAACAGGGTCATCGTTGTTCCCTCTCCTACAATTGATTCAGCAAGTAGTTGGATCCCAAGTTTTTCAGCTAAGGATTTAGCCAAATAAAGCCCTAAACCAGTAGAATGTGTTTTACTCAATCGTCCATTAGAACCTGTGAATCCTTTGTCAAAAATCCGCGACAAGTCTTCTTTAGGAATACCGATGCCCGAGTCTTTGATGGCTAAAGAGATCCCTTGTTGGTTCTTTTCGATCGAAATGATGATTTCTCGATGGTCAGGTGTATATTTAATCGCATTGCTCAAAATTTGTTTGAATATAAAAGCTACCCACTTGGCATCTGTTAAAACTCTTTGATCTTCTCCAATAATCTCATACCGAAGATTTTTTTGAATAAAGTAATTCGCCTGACTGCGGATCACTGGCTGAATGATGCTTTTTAATTCATACTCTTGGATTAAATAATCTCTCGAAAAACTATCCAACCGTGCATAATAAAGAACTTGTTCTACATATTCATCGATTTTAGCTAGTTCGTTTTCTAGTAGGGTATATTTTTGATCATCAATATCGAATTCAATCGAACGCACCAAGAGTTCAGAGGCTGCTAAAGGCACCTTGATTTCATGGACCCACGAATCAATGTAATCTTTTTGATCCTGTTGGTTACTAATCGCCTCTTGCATGACTTCTTGGTGCTCACGGATCAATTGATTGATATAATCTTCGACTAATTTTTCTTCTTCTGTATGACCGCCACTCAAATAACTTTGCAGCGGAGATATTTGTTTGAGATCGGCAAGTTTTTCCCACCAATGACGTTTACTTAAATAACGGACAAGTAAATAAAAAAACAAAAATACGGCTTGAATAAGCGCCAGATAGCCAACCATCGTCCAGTCGACTAAAATATTAGGTGCTAACCACATGACAAAAATCGTTAGCAAGACAAAAAAGAGCCAGCCTAAGAGCAACGACCATTGATCCTTTAAGTATTTAAAGAAATTCATTATTTATTTTCATCCTTTCAGGGAACAATATAGCCCTGCCCGACTTTTGTTTCGATATATCCTTTGATCCCTGCTTGTTCGATTTTCCGACGTAAACGATTGATATTGACTGTCAATGTATTGTCATCAACAAACCGCTCATCATCCCATAATGCTCTCAATAACTTTTCTCTGCTAAGGATTTTCCCATGTTGCTTCATCAAGATAAATAATAATCGGTATTCGTTCTTACTTAAATCGATGATTTCACCGTTGATTTCCATACTCCCATTATCAACATTCAACGTGATCCCATTATGACTCATGACTTCACTCGACAGTTCCCCATAATTGTATGAACGTCGCAATAAAGCATTGATTTTGGCAATCAGCACATCAATTTGAAAAGGCTTGGTGACAAAATCATCTGCGCCCATATTCATCGCCATGATCATATCCATATTGGTATTTCGACTGGAGATGAAAATAATCGGCACTTTGGAGACTTCTCGAATTTTTTGACACCAGTAGTAGCCATCAAAGACCGGAAGATTGATATCTAATAAAACAAGTTGAGGTTCTTCTTTTTCAAAGTCTGCAAATACTTGATTAAAATCAGAGGTACCGAACGTTTCAAACTGCCACTTTTCCAGTTCTTCCATGATGAGTTGGCGGATGATTTCTTCATCTTCTACAACCATAATTTTTGCCATCTTGTTGTCCTCCTACTTCTTTCTTGCTATAACCATAACAAAGAAGGCCGAACGTGACAAGTAACCATATTTTCGACTATTTCTCTCTCCATACGCCTTACATCTGAAACGATGGGTTTATTCCTCAATATTTAGTCAGGTAGTTGATTCTTTCATCGCAAATTTTTTGACTATTCTTAAACTTTTGAAGGGCTTTTTATTTCTTTCCGTCCAAAAAACAAAAAAGTTTGTAAATAAAGCAATGAACTTCCTCCGACTAAAACCACATAAATAGGTCCCAGTAAGAATAAAAAAAGCAGTAGTAGCAGGGTTCCCCCTAAATGTAAGAGAGCGTTTTTCCATTGATAAAAAAATAAAATAAAAGCAGCAAAAAGAGAGACTTCGTTTGCTCTCTCTAGTTGGAGCAACATACGGTAGCTAACCATCACGATACTTAAAAAAAGGATACTTAACGAAGCATACATCAATATCAATCCCCATGCTCCGCCCCAGTAAAGAAAAATACGACTATCAATCAGTAAAAGCAATAAATAGAAACTGACTATGAGGTCTTGCTTACGATAGGTCAAAAAATTATGACGAAGTTCTTGCCAAAACAACGTATGGATCTTTTTCTCTTCGTTTTTGTGGTAGTGATAAATGGTAGACATAACCGTACGACTAGCACTGCCGATTGTCAACAGCGGTAAGCTAGTTAATAGCCATAAGAATTGCAAAATAAGCAATGACGGAATCCATTCAATGACTGTCAAAAAATGCTGATTGATTTTTTCACTATGAATTTTATTCATTTAGCCTTTTGACCCTCCTGTCAAATCCATTCCTTCAATAAAGTAACGTTGCGCAAAGAAGAACATCAAAATCGTTGGGATCAAAACAAGTGTGGCTCCTGCCATCAAATAATTCCATTGAGTCGTCGCCTGATTTTGGAAAACTTGCAACCCAATCTGTAAAGTATACTTCTCTTGATCTTGGATGTATAATAACGGCCCTAAAAAATCGTTCCAAGCCGCATTGAATGAATTGATCGCAATCGTGATTAACGCTGGTTTAGTCAGCGGCAGCATCAGACGGCTCCAAATATAGAAATGATTTGCTCCATCGATTTCTGCCGCTTCAATTAATTCATCATTGATGGATAAATAAAATTGACGCATCAAAAATATATTAAATGCATTGCCGAAAAATGATGGAACGATCAATGGTAAATAAGTTCCTACCCAGCCTATTTTTGAGAATAGAACATATTGGGGGATCATGGTCACAAAACCTGGAATCATCATCGTAGAAAGGACTAAAGCAAACATTAGCTTTTTTCCTGGAAAATCTAATTTCGCAAACCCATAAGCAATGAAGGAATTCGAGAGAACATTGCCAAATACCACTAAGACTGTGATCAATAAAGTATTCCTTGCATAACGCCAGAAGGGGAAAGCAGTAATTGTATCCAGATAGTTTTGCCAAACAATTTTTTCTGGAAAAAAAGTTGGAGGATAACGTACGATCTCTTCCATTGGTTTTAAAGAAGTAAATACCATCCACAATAATGGTGTGATCAATACGATCCCGATAGCAGTCATGAGGAGATAACTAACGATTTTTTTGGTTTGGCGATTAACACTTGTTCTTTTGAAATATTCCATCATTTGCCATCACCTCCAGAGTAATAGACCCATCTAGGTGCCAGTTTCAAATTAATAAAAGTCAATACTAACACGATCAAAAATAGGATCATTGACATCGCCATTGCGTACCCCATGTCGAATGCGACAAAAGCTTTATTCCACATGTGAAGATTATAAAATAGTAAAGAGTTAGCTGGTCCACCTGTTCCATTTTTAGTCATCACATAAGCCTCTTGAAAAATTTGAAAAGAACCAATCGTTGAAGTAATCACATCGTAAAAGATAATCGGTGTGATCAATGGCAACGTGATATTTTTAAATTTCCCCCATACGCCAGCACCATCAATCGCTGCTGATTCGTATAAAGAGCGTGGAACGTTTTGCAAAGTCGCTAAATAAAGCAACATTGCTCCGCCAGAACTCCAGATTTTCATTAAAATCAAAGCTGGCTTTGTCCAGTTAGGATCAAACAACCAGGCTGGTCCAGAAATATTGAACCAACCTAGAAACGTATTGATCAACCCGGCAGAAGGTGAAAGCAGTTGCATCCATAAAATATAAACAGCAACACCAGATAGGACTGCAGGTAAATAAAACATCGTTCGGAAAATACTGATACCTCTGATCTTTTGATTTAAAATCGTTGCTAGAAATACGCTAAACATTGTGGTTAAAGGAACATTGAATAGGACGAAATACACTGTATTGTATAATGATTTCCAAAAAAGATCATCGTGTAGAAACATCCGTCTAAAATTAGCTAATCCAATGAAATTCATTTTAGAAGTCAAATTATAATCAGTGAAACTTCCGATAACAGAAAAAAGCATGGGCCCTAACATAAAGACGACAAAGCCAATAATAAAAGGCGAGATAAATAAATAGGCCCATCTTGCCTCTTTTTTCTTTCGGATTGATAAACGCTTCATTTTCTTGCCTCCTTTTTTCTTTCAATTAGTCAACAGTTGATTAGTTATTTTGTTTTACTAGATTCTCCACCGCTTTTTGAGCATCAGCTAAACCTTCTTTTGGTGTTTTTGTTCCTAAGAGAATTTGATCGATTTGTTCGTTCACTAGTGTCGTATAATCTGGTGCTGCTAATGGGACAGGTGTAATGACCGTATTTTTGAAATTCTCATCAGCCATTTGATAGATCATTCGTCCCTTGTCACTTAGCTGTTCATTCTTCACTAAGTTCTCATTGGCTGTTTTACTTGCCATAATATCAAAACTCTTTTCGCCAAATTTTTCTTGAACTTCTGGTGAAGAAAGATACTTGATAAAGTCATAAGAAGCTTCTGGATCTTTTGCCCCATAAGGTACTTCGAGTACAAAGCCTCCGCCCCATGACCAATGACCAGAACCTTTTTCTTTTTCTGGAAGCGGAATGACACCAAAATCAAAATCTTCTGGAGCATTTTCCATCAAGCTCGAATAATAATTGATATTTTGGGCACGCATTGCGACTAAACCTGAGATGAATGGATCAGAAACACCTGAGCCAAATTCTGCCTCTAATTTATTGATCGTATCTTTCCCATAATAGTCTTGCCAATCTTGGATCCACTCTAATGCTTCAACTTTATTCTTCGTATCGATTTTGATTTTGTCGTCTTGATCAAACCAGCTTGTCCCATTATCTGCATTTAATGCCCAGACATCTGCCCCTAAATTCCATAAAGGATAAAATCCAATTCGTGTGAATTCTTTTTTATCTTTTTTATCCAATTGATGGGCGGTTTTTTCTAATTCATCCCATGTAGTTGGTAAATCTTTTTCAGCGATTCCTGCTTCTTTAAATAATTTTTTATTATAAAAAATAACTTGAGTATCTGTGTTGAACGGAATCGCATAGGGATCACCTTTGTACTCCACTGTATCCCACAATTGTGGATAAAAATCTTTTGAGGTCTCTTCATCTACATATTTAGATAAGTTTGTGGCCTGTTGCGCTTCAGCTCTTTGAGCAACTGAATTGATATCTTGAACAATCACGTCTGGTGCATTCCCCGCTGTAATCGCTGACAATGATTTGGTCCAAATATCCCCCCACGGTTGGTATTTATAATTTACTTGGATCTTATCTTGTGATTGATTGTAATCGTCAATGATCTCTTCGATCACTTCTTTACGTGCTCCTGATCCCCAAAATGACCAGAAATCAATAGTTTTCTTCCCGTCACTTGTTTTTTCAGATGAACTAGCTGCGTTTGACTTTGCACTACTTGAACCACAACCTCCCAACAAAAATAATGCTGTACTTGCCAGCACCCCAGTAACTAACAACTTTTTCATTTTATCCCTCCGTTTTTTAATAAAAAGGTTATCTTTTGTCATTTGCAACCGATAACATTTTAATATAACGATATCATTTTAATCAGAAAATAACAATTTATTAGGCGTGTCTACTCATATATCAGATTAAATCTACCACTATATTTTTTCTAAGCATTTCCTTTGTGTTTTCTCATTTTAAAGTGCAGAATGTAAATGTATTAATAAAAGATTAGGAGGAATTTTTGATGTTCAGACACCAAAAGGAATTACAGTTTGAAGCAAAACCAGATCGTCCGAATCCGTTAATCGCAAAATATTTACAAGAGCTTATCGGTGGACAATACGGAGAAATGAGTGTGGCAATGCAATACTTGTTTCAAGGTTGGAGCTGCCGAGGAGAAGAAAAATATAAAGACATGTTAATGGATATCGCAACAGAAGAACTTGGACATGTCGAAATGTTGGCAACGATGGTCGCACGCTTATTAGAAGATGCGCCAGTTGAAGACCAAGAAGAAGCAATGAAAAAAGATCCTACGATCGGTGCAATCATCTCTGGTATGAATCCTCAACATGCAATTGTCGCTGGCTTAGGACCACGCCCTGCTGATAGTGTTGGCAACCCTTGGAGTGGCGGTTATATCGTTGCAAGTGGAAACTTGTTAGCTGATTTCCGTGCCAATCTAAATGCTGAATCTCAGGGACGGTTACAAGTCGCTCGTATCTATGAAATGATCGATGACCGTGGCGTCAAAGACTTATTAGCAGTCTTACTTGCAAGAGATAGTTATCATCAAAACTTATGGGCAAGTGCCGTGAAAGAATTGGAAGAAAACGAAGGATCCATTCTTGTACCAAGTACGTTCAATCGTGAAAACGAACGAAAAGATATCGCCTATGACTTTTATAATTTCTCAGAAGGTGATGAAAGTAGTAAAGGCTCTTGGGCAAGTGGCGAAGCCTTAGATGGTGAAGGCGAATACCAATGGTTAGCAGAACCAAAAATTGAAGGTGATAAACCAAAATTACAACGGGTTACACCAAAAATGTATGGGACACCGCCAAGTAAAAAATAAAACATGCAAAAGTAGTTGTGTCCAACATCCTTTGGGACCTTGCCACTCAACAGAATAAAAATAAGAATGATCGACCTGCAAGCCTTTGCTATCCTACTAAAGACAGTAGAAATGCTTGCTGGTCGATCATTTTTTAGCTTCTATTGGCATTTATAAGCCAAGAATAGTTTGAGACTCGTCACCATCATTTTTAGGACCGATAGAAAATTCTACCGGTCCTGTTTTTTATAAAAAAAGTAGTTATCTAAAGGTACTTACTTCTTCCTTAGATAGAAAAATCGTTTAAACTGTCACTACCTCAACATCAATATTTCCTCTTGTCGCTTTTGAATAAGGGCAGTAATCATGGGCATCTTCCGCTAATTGCTTGGCTTGTTCCTCGCTCACATCGTCAACATGTACTTCTAAGACCACACCGATTTTATAACCACCCTCATCAAGTGTGTAAAGTGAAACCCGTGCTTTAACTGTGGAGTCTACGGACAAATTAGCTTCTTTGATCATATGTTGCAGTGCACCATTGAAACATGAGGCATAGCCCGCAGCAAATAGTTGTTCCGGATTTGTTCCTTCAGCATGGATGCCTGGAGGAGTGATCTTCATTTGCATCGAACCATTTGGTGCTGCTACTTCGCCTTCTCGTCCACCATGATTGATCATCGCTGTTTCGTATAATTTTTTCATTGTACTGCTCCTTTCGATATGACACTTCGTCTATTACCAGTGTAAGCATATCTAGCGATTTGTTCAAAAATTCTGCTCCTAAATTCATACTGCAACGATTGAGGACTGCTTGATTAACATGAGCATTTTAGTTTATTTTCTCATGAAAGTTACTTATTCAAAAACAAGGATGCCATCTTCAATGATTTTTCCAAAAAAGAGAAAAATACCACTCGTAAATAATAAAGTCATGTTTGTTCCCAAATAAATAGCTAATTTCTCTACACAATTTTTGATATGATTGATTCTAAGATAAAGAAAAACTAAAAAATTAACACCATAAACTAATACAGTCAAAAAAATTACTATGTTCGCAACCATTTTTACTTTTCATTTCCCTTCGCTTCCTTAGTATCCACTATCAGTGGTTCAACATTTGAGTATTTCTTTAAATGTTCCGCAAGTAGCTGTAAAACGTGTTGATTTTTTCCAACTTCATCATTTTCGATCTGGAGCACCAGTAATGGCTCATGCAAACTTGCTCGTAATAAAAACCAGCCATTCCCATATGGTTCTTTTAGATCATAACGTATTCCTTCTTCATTTTCCGGATGAAATACCAGTCCCTCTTCGTTCAATTCGTTCGCTAGCCCTTGAATAATTGTTGCCCCTTGTTTTTTCGGATCCTCTCCACTAAGCCTTAACCTAATTTCTTGTACTTCTTGTGGCTGTTTTAAGTCGTGGATAATCTCTTCCAACGTTTGTTCTGTTTGTTTCAGTTCTGGCAAAAGCATCAAAATTTTTGCAATGACATAGGCACCATCATCTAAAAAATAATTTTCCTTGAATGCTGCATGTCCACTTGTTTCAATCGCTAACGGAACATCGATCCCTTCTTTATTGCATGCAATTGCACGATTGATGACATTACGATAACCTGAAATGTAACGATCTTGTCTGCCACCTTTTTCTTCAATAAACGTTTCTAGGTGATTAGACGTTGGTGAATTAGTTACGATCGTCGCTCCAGGGTATTCTTTTAACACGATCGTACTTAATAAGGCGATCAAATTGTTACGATTGATCACTTGACCACTTGCACTGACTACTGCCGAACGGTCAACATCCGTATCAAAGATCACTCCTAAATCGGCTTGACTTTCTAAAACAGCTTGCTTGATACTTGCCATGGCTTCAGCATTATCTGGATTCGGGATATGGTTCGGAAAATGACCATCGGGGTCTAAAAACTGCGAACCTGCCGTATCTGCTCCTAATCGTTGTAGTACTTTTTCAGCAAAAAAACCACCGGAGCCATTTCCTGCATCTACGATGATCCGCCAGCCAGCTAACGGTTTTGTGTCAGACATTCCTTTCTTTCTAATACCATTTTTGATTTTTTGAACTAAGTCTTCTGCATAAGGTGTTAACAGATCAGCTTTTTGGACTGTCCCCTTATGATTGGTTTTATTTGGTGTTGTTTCTGATAAAATAAATGCGATATCTTCTTTTTCTGCGCCGCCATTAGCTGTAAAAAACTTCATGCCGTTAAAGTAAAACGGCAAATGACTAGCTGTTAGCATCACACTTGCATCACACTGGAATTGAGAAAACTGAGTAGCCATAAACATCGCCGGTGTCGTAGCTAACTCAAAATCAAGAACATTTATGCCTTGTTCGATTAATCCGTCAATCAGCGCTTTTTCTAACGTTGGACCACTGATTCGACTATCCCGCCCCACTCCTACCGTTAATTTACCTTCTTGATATTTGCGTGGGTGATCCCTTTTTAACCAATTAACCAAGCCACAACTTATTTTTTGGATTTCAGCTGGTGTCAAATTAGCTGAATGTGTTTCCGTCGTCATGGCAATCCCTCGAATATCAGATCCGTTTTGTAGCGCTTTCAACAAAAACATAAATCATTCTCCCTTCTTTTATTCCCTCATTCTTTCTAATTTTTCTGCAAAATCTTGTGCTTCTTCTTCCGAACGGCAAATCACAATGAATGTATCCACTCCAGCAATCGTTGCAACAACTTCTGGATAAGCGACTTCATCTAGCCAATTGGTTACGACATCCGCCCCATCTTTTTCTGTTAGCACCACGATCATAAATTGAACAACTTGTATTTTCAAAACTTCTCTTTTAACAGCTGCTTGTAGTCGTTCTTCATGTAACGTTTCAGCAGGCTGACTGAATAGATTGTAACGAACTTGCTTATTTTCATCCGTAGACTTCACTAACTTCAGCTCACGGATATCACGCGAAATAGTTGCTTGAGTGGCTGTCACCCCTGCGTCTTGAAGACAAAGCAATAGTTCTTCTTGTGTGCTGATTGGTTTTTCTGTGATGATCTGACGAATCAATGCTTGTCGTTGGATTTTTTTCATAGCGGACACCTCTTGTCTTTGATTATAGCAAAAAAATAATCGTTTTTCTGCCTTTTTTGGTATTTTTTACTTTTATTTTTTTAGTTGATTTTTTGGCGCAATCTTGACACGCAAAATCGTTCTCAGTTTTTCTGGGTTGGCTCTGCGCGGATCACCTAAATAAATTTCTTTATGTTCTTTAGCTATCCGTTGATACCCCTGCTCTTCGATAAACGTTGTTAATTTTTCAAAGGTTTGTGGCTCATCCTCATATGGTCCCACATGAAGCATCTGAGCGACTAATCCTTCATCCATGCTACTAAATACTACTTGGTCGAACAAATCATTGGGAATTTTGTCCGCTACACGTAGTAGAGCCTCATGTGCAACTTCTTTCGTCACAAATTCAGGTTGTTTGATCATGATCTGATAAGCAAAATGACTCTTCTTCATTACTTTTTCTTGCAAATAAGCTTCTTGTAATCCCCAATGTCCTTCTAATGGATAAACAGTGTAGGGAAGATAGTTAGGAATCTGCCAATTTTTCTTTGGGGCCATTCGGATCGCATAACTAACAGCATATAAAGCTGCCACTCGTCGCTGAAAATCGTCTTCATTTGGATCCCCTACTCCTTTTATGCTAAAAAAATTCTGTGGGGATAACGTTAAGATCTGTGGCTTTTTTTTACTACTATAACCTGGTTCCGTTTTTTTCCAATCAATCGTAGCCATTTTTTCCTCCTGCGATGATTTATTCTCTACTATCATAACTCTTTTCAAAAGACTTGGCTAACCTGGTTGACACTTTTTTTACCTCTATGCTAGAATAAGCGATGGAAATAAATCGTACAGATAACACGTATATTACGTGTCGAGAGAGAGGCGGTTTCTATTTTTATAATAGAAATCACTCTCTTTTTTTACGAAATTTTTTGAGGTGAGGATATGACAAAACAAAAACAATTACTCTTAGTACCTGCAGTCATCGCAACCGGCATGATGTCTTTTGCGGGAGTGTTGATCGAAACAGCAATGAACGTCACATTTCCAACGTTGATCAACCAGTTTCAATTAACGACTGCACAAGTTCAATGGGTGACAACGATTTACCTGCTGATGATCTCGATCATCGTGCCATTATCAACTTATTTAACACGAAATTTCAGCCTTAGAAGTCTCTTTTTACTTTCAAACCTGCTTTTTTTAGCAGGAATCATTGTTGACTTCTTTTCTCCGACTTTCTTCATTTTATTACTTGGTCGGCTTTTACAAGGGGCAGCTACCGGGATTGCTTTACCACTAATGTTCCATATTATTTTGACCTTTGCGCCTATGAACCGCCGCGGAGCGATGATGGGGGTGGGAACACTGACCACAGCAATTGCTCCGGCTATCGGGCCAACATATGGGGGAATCTTAACTTCAAATTTCACTTGGAATCATATCTTTCTTTTCTTGATTCCTATTTTGATTCTTTCTCTTGGCATCGGCTTAGTTGCTATTCCTTCAATGCCCGTTCAAAAAAGTGGACGTTTGGATGTGTTGAGTGTATTTAGTTTGTGTTTATTATTTAGCGGTAGCTTAACGTTTTTGAGTATGCTAGGACAACCGCTTAGTTGGTTTGCGTTACTAATAGCGATTATTGGTGGGATCCTTTTTTATCAACGAACAAAAAAAGCCGATTATCCATTGATCCAACTAACCATTTTTTCTAATAAAACATTTCGTTTATTCTTATTTAGCTTTTTAATCTACCAGTTCTTATTGCTAGGCGTTTCTTTTGTCTTACCAAATTTTGTTCAGATTGTTCAAGGAAACAGCCCTTTCATCGCTGGAATCGCCATGTTGCCAGGAGCTACGATTGGCGCTGTATTATCGCCTTTTTCTGGAAAACTGCTTGATCAACACGGTCCCAAAAAACCGATTTTTGCCGGATTACTCCTTGCTCTTGTTGGTTGGTCCGCACTAGTCTTTCTTCTAGGACATGTTTCATTGCTATTGTTGATTACTTGCCACGTGATCTATATGATAGGGATTGGTTTGTCTTATAGCAATATGATGACCACTGGGATGAATGCTTTAACGGATGACTATCAAAGTGATGGCAATGCTGTTTTTAACACCTTACAACAATTTTCTGGTGCCGTTGCTACTTCATTAGTGGCAATCATTATCAACCTTATTCAAGCGCATGCTGATTTGAGCTATAAAGTCGCCACGACATTCGGTTCACAAGTTGCTTTAGGTGTATTACTTCTTCTATTAGTTATCAGCTTTATCTTATTTATTCGTTATAGTTTAACTACAAAACATTCATGATTGATTGAAACGGCAGTCGTTTGCAACTGCCGTTTTTTTGTGCAAAAATACAATTTGTAAGTAAAGGAGGAATCAAACATGGAAAAAATCGCCATTATCGGTGGTGGAATCATCGGTATGACATTAGCCAATTATGTAGATACCACAAAATACAGCATCACCTTATTTGACTATGGAATCGGTCAGGCAACCAAAGCAAGTGCGGGAATCATTTCTCCATGGTTATCCAAAAGAAGAAATAAAACATGGTATCGTTTAGCCAAAGACGGTGCGGCATTTTTCCCAAAATTAGTGCAAGATTTCGCACTTGATCCGACCATTTATGCTCGTTCCGGTACACTCTTGCTTCGACAAAAAGAACAATTAGCAGAATTACTTGATCTTGCAGAAGAACGAAAAAAAGAGGCACCTGAGATCGGAGAAATCCATTTATTAAAAGCGGATCAAACAGCTGATTTACTTCCTTTATTAAAACCGACCCCCTCTTTATTCATCACTGGTGGTGGCCGTTTAGACGGAAAAGCTTACCTTCATTATTTAACGGCACGCTTGAAAAGGGCTGGTGTAACAGTAATAAACGATAAGATTCGCCTACAAAAAAGGAATGATGATTGGCTGATCCTCGGAGAATTTGGTGAAGAACCGTTTGACCGGGTCATTTTGACTCCTGGACCTTCCTTGAAGCCTTTATTGGAACCATTAGGCTATCAGGTCGATCTTCGTCCTCAAAAAGGGCAGTTGATCGCTTTTACTACTCATCAGCTCCAAAGCCAAAAATGGCCTGTTGCCATGCTAGATGGAGAAGCAGACCTCATTCCCTTCAATGACGGAAAAATCTTATTGGGCGCTACACATGAAAATGAACAAGGATGGGATCTGACTCCTACTAATGAAGCATTTTTACAGTTGACTGAACAGACAAAAGCTTTTTTTGTACAACCAGAAAAATTACTTTCACAGCCTTATCAGTTACAAGTAGGAACGAGGGCATATACGTCTGATTTTGCTCCGTTTTTTGGTCCTTTATTCGATGAACCAAATCTGATCGTCGCAAGTGGACTCGGTTCTTCTGGTTTGACGACTGGTCCTTATATCGGTTATCTCTTAGCTGAATTTATAAATACTGGTACGTGGCATGGAACGGACTATCAAAAAGATCTCCATAACTACATCAAGAAAACCTAAGATGAACAAAGAGATAACTATTTCATTCATCTTTATTTTTCGTCATTACTGTCTCATCCCTAAACAGCAAAAAAACCAAGAAATCGAATGACACGATTTCTTGGTTTTGTCTTTTTATTAGTATTCAATAATCGACTTAGTACCAGCCGTTTGCTAACCAGAATGCTTGAGCAGCATCCCATGAGCCATAACGTGATGATACATATTGATCAGCTACGCGTTCTTGGTTTGCAGCAGAATAGTCACCATTTAAGTATGATGCATCTAATTGGTAACGTCCGATGTAACGGCCGTTAGTTGCTGTGTAAGAACCGCCTGATTCTTTATTCGCAATCCATTCTTTTGCAGAACTTGAATTGCTTGGAGCTGTTGCTGTTTGAGCAGCTGGAGCAGCAGGTGTTACTTCAACTGTTTTAACTGGAGCAACATATGTATGTTCTTCCGTTACTGTTTCAGTTGTTTTTGGTGCTTCGACTGTTTTTGCTGAAGCATCACTTGAAGTCGGGATCGTTAATTCTTCGCCAACATAGATGCGGTTGATGTCTTTGATACCATTTTTTTCAGCGATTGCATCGATCAATGAGTTATCTCCAACAAATTTTTGTGAGATTTTTGATAGTGAATCACCTGATTTAATTGTATAGACTTCGTCAGCATGAGCAGTTGTTCCTACAAACATTGCAGTTGCACCAGCAGCAAAAGTTGTTCCTAAAACGATCTTCTTAATTGAATTCATGTTTATCTCCTTTTTTTTCCATGTATTTATCAACGTCATTAACTTTATCATCTAGAAATATTTCATAGGTAAAAGAAATATGACATTTAATGACAAAATATCCTAATTTTTAACATTTGTAACATAACTCTGGACAAAAAAGTACGACTAAAGTCCTAGAACCCTTATCTCATAAGAAAGAAACCGTTTTTTAACATTTTCTTATAAAGTTTAGAAAATCTTATATTTTGTAATATTTCTAGTATTTTTTTTTAACTTTTTTGATTTTTTTATTTAATTTATCCTTTTTTTTAGTAATTATGTGTCAAAACGACAAAAAATTGAGTAATTATTACAACCTTTACTAAAAAATTTTAGGATAAATTTTTTAATATTTTTGAAATTTCTGGTATTTCTAGATTTTTTGCTAAAAAAACCGATAGTATTCTATTTTTTGAACTGCTTCAATTACAAACAAGTCGAACATTCAGTGGATTATACTACTCTAAGTATTGAAATTTTCTAATACAGATTCTTTTTATTATTTAGTTATGATCCATTATTTTACTTTAATCAATAAAAAGACTAGAACAAACTAACTGTCCTAGTCTCTTTGTCGTACTACGCTTGTTTTAACATAATACTCTATTTTTTTCTTATTATAGAAGTGAAAGGAATCTTGTACATAAAATTTTCTCTTATTCGCTCGGAGCTGACCGCTTCTTTCATGTCCTCTTTTTTCGCTTTGTTTTCTTGGCTAACATTTCTTGCGCTTCTATAATTTCTGTAATCACTTCTTGGTCTTCTTCGCGTTGTTTCATTTGCTCTAAAGTTTCCAACCATTTTTCTGGTTCTTTTCTACCTAAACGCCCAATCGACCAAGCAGCGGTTGCTCGAATAACCGGTCGAACATCACTTAAACAGCTTTCGATCTCAGGTAAAGCCGAAGTATCCCCAAGGTTTGCTAAAGCAATCAAAGCGTTTCTTTGCAATGGTTTTTTCCCTCGCCATGAACCAGCTAAATGCCCAAACTGTTGTTTAAACTCTTTATTTGATAAAGAAAGCATTGGTTTTAATTTCGGATAGACTTCTTCTACTTTTGGTTCCATTTCTTCATGGAAATGGAAATCTTTCCCTTGATTATAAGGACAGACTAACTGACAGATATCGCACCCGTAAATGACATTTCGCATTTTTTTCCGATACTCATTTGGCATTAGCCCTTTGGTTTGGGTCTGATAAGATAAACATCTTTGTGCATTCATCCTGCCATCGCCTAACAAAGCTTTTGTCGGACAAGCTGTCACACAACGAGTACAATCACCACAGCCAAAAACACCTGGTTCATCAGGTTCAAATACGATATTGGTGACGATTTCTCCAAGATACACGAATGAACCGTATTCTTCTGTGATCAGCAACCCATTTCGACCAATAAATCCTAGTCCTGCTCTTTGTGCAACAGCCACATCTACTAATTCTCCAGTATCCACTTGTGGGGCAAACCGCCAAGCTTCTTCTTGTTGCCAGACACTTGCTCTGCTTTGGATAAAAGTAATCAATTGATTGAGACGGTCACGTAAAATATCATGGTAATCGATTCCCCAAGATGCCCGCGCAAATTGTCCTCTTTTTTCATCTTTTGGGACCTCTTCATGGATCTTGGTTGGATAAGCTAAAGCAATAGCGATAATCGATTGTGGGCGATCAAAAGTTTTTTCTAAATATAAACGTTCTTCAATCACTGGATGTTCAAATCCCGAAGTATGTCCAGCGGCTTTTTGTTCTTCTAAAGACTCTTTTAAATAATCAAAGGGTTCTGCCGTCGTAAATCCGATTTTATCAATACCTAAACGTTTGCTTTCTTCAATGATTTCTTCTTTTAAGGTTTTTGTCATCTTTTCCACCTATTCAAATAATTGCTAGCGACTATAAATTCCGTAATAAAGCCGATCTCTTTTTAGCTGGACAAATTGGATCTGTTGATCTGCGATCTTTCGTTCTTCCATCCATCTTTTTCTAGTAGCAAAGATTTCCCAATAGTTGAGAGACAACCATTTTCTTTGGTTATCTAGCGCTTGAAAAAAGTTGAGCGATACTGGCTTAGTATGCAACAATTCATGCAATCGAACCTGTTCTACTGCGGAAAAAGTGGATAAATCTCTGGAATATAATGTTTCTTCGTAGAGATTCTTTTGCTGCGAGTAGGTAAATGTTTGTGGAATATCTCCTGGGCGGGCAATCAAAACCAAACGATTATAGAATGTATTCATTAGTTTACTATTTGCAATAAACGAACTTTTATAATAAGCCGATTGAATTTTTTCAATGACCCCTTCTGTCCCCATTGTGGAAAATAATGCTGGCCATGCCTTGATATTGATTTCATTATTTTGTTTCACTAATACTCCTGGAATAAATCCAACAGAAGAAATCGAGACAAAATAACCAATTCCAGTCTGTTCATCTAATGGCTGAAATTCATCAAAAAGCCATTTCCCCGGATAACGTTCTTCTACATCCGATTCACTTGGACTTGCTATGAATAATTTAGCCATTTCTGTTTCAAGAAATTGAAGGTCTTGATCTTTATCAGAGCTATCCTGTTGTTCGATCACTTTAAGGATTTCTTCTTTGATTAGTTGTTTATCTTTACGCGTAAAATTCATAGCTTTACCTTCCTTTCTTATCTTTAACTATAACGGAAAACAACAAAAAAAGGTATCCGAAACTAACAAAAAGCAGACGTTTTTTTTATTTTTTTACTTGCAAAATAAGTGAGCCTTCGCTTGATTTCCTGTCCACATAAATCAGGGTAAATGAATCCTCCTGCTTCTTGTTTTTTTAATCTTGATTTTTAGCATAAATAAGCCGAAGAAATCAAAATCTAATGAACTGATTTTGATTTCTTCGGCTGGCTATTTAGCACGCATTCTTTTCTAGTTTTTTTGAATGAAAGTTATTTTGTACCATTTATTTTTCTTGAGTCAACCCATCATGGATCGTTCGGATATTCCAGTCCATCATCTTATAATAAGAATCTCCTGGTTTGCCTTCCTTATCGATAGAGTCTGTATATAATCGATCATAGATAGCTACTCCCGTTTCTTTCGCTACACGTTCCATGCTTCTAGGATCAACACTTGTTTCGACAAACAAAGCGGGTACTGCAGAGTCTCTTACTTGATTGATGATTCGTTTCATTTGTTCAGGAGTTCCTTGACTTTCTGTATTGATTTCCCAGATATAACTTGCTGGGATTCCATAAGCTTTGGAAAAATATTTGAAAGCTCCTTCACTCGTTACTAATAATCTTTTATCTTCAGGAATTGTTTGAAAGTTTGTTTTAGCTTTTTCATCCAATTCGCTCAACTTTTCAATATATTTTTTTGCGTTTTCTTCATAGACTGCTTTATTTTCAGCATCTTTTTCTGAAAAAATACGGGTAATTTCTTCCACATACTTCATCCCATTCGATAAATCTAACCAGGCATGAGGGTCAGCTTTACTCTTGGAAGTCCCACCTGATAAATAAATGGGTGTTACTTTTTTACTCACTGCAAAATAATCTTTCTCTTCTTTTTTATGTGTGGTTTCCATTAAATTTGTAAACCAGCCATTACCAGTTTCTAGATTTAGCCCATTATATAAAATCACATCGGCATCACTCGCTTTTTTGATGTCTTCTGGTAACACTTCATATTCATGAGGATCTGTTCCTACAGGCACGATACTATGAACAGCTACATGTTCCTTTCCTACTTCTTTTGCCATATCCGCTAAGATAGAGTTGGTTGCTACAACATTCAATGTTTCTTTAGTCGTTTCTTTATTAGCTTCCTGCTTTTCTTGACTGCCACAGCCCACTAACAAAAAGAAACTTGCGAACATTACCCAAAAAATCCGATAGTTATTGGTTTTCATCTCATTACTCCTTTTTTCAAATGATTTGTTTTACATGATCATTCTTTTTACTCGCTTTTTATGACCCGTTTATGAGCAAAAAAGATTCCCTTAGAAGGTGAAAAGCAAAATGCCAACAGAAAGAATAGCGCGCAAGCTAAAACGATGGTTGCACCGGAAGGCCAGTTATAGCTATAACTAAAAAATACCCCTAAGATTGCACTTAATACACCAACTGTTGATGAAATAGCAATCATTTTCACTAAACTATTCGTTAATAGATAAGCTGTAGCAGCTGGTGTGATCAACATCGCAATCACCAAGATCGTCCCTACTGTCTGTAAACTAACCACTGCGACTAACGTCAGGAAAAACATGAGCAAATAGTGGATCAAGGTAATATTTAGCCCATAAGCTTTAGCCATCATCGGATCAAAAGAAGTAATTTTGAGTTCTTTATAGAAAATGAACACAAACAATAACACAATACCGCTAACGATCGCCGTCATCTGCAGGTCGCTTTCTCTCACCGCTAACACATTTCCAAATAATATATGGTAAAGATCCGTAGCACTTTGGGCAAAAGAAATCAAAATGACTCCTAATGCAAAGAATGAACTAAAGACGATACCGATTGCTGTATCATTTTTTAATCGACTTCGTTGGGTGACAAAACCAATGAGCCCTGCCGTCAGCATGCCGAAGACCGTTGCACCTAAAATATAACTAAAGCCAAACATGTAGGAAATTGCTACTCCTGGTAAGACCGCATGTGAAATAGCATCTCCCATCAACGACATCCCTCGTAAGATGATAAAAGATCCGATCACCCCGGAAGCCAAACCAACGAGCATTGATGTGAACAATGCATATTGTAAAAACTGGTAGTTCATCATTCCTTCAATAAACGATTGGATCATTTTTCTTTTGCTCCTTTCACTAATTGCCCGATCACTTCACCATAAGCAATCTTCAGATTTTCTGAAGTAAATGTAGTTGCAACAGGTCCGGCAGCGATCAATTGCTGATTCAATAAAATCACTTCATCAAAATATTCTGTTACTTTGTGCAAGTCGTGATGAACAATGATGATCGTTTTACCTGCTGCTTTTAATTCTTTCAATATTGAAAAAATTTTTTTCTCACTTACGGCATCAATCCCTACAAATGGCTCATCAAGAAAAATCCATTCTGCTTGTTGCGCCAATGCGCGGGCAATAAAAACACGTTGTAACTGTCCACCCGACAATTCGCTTATTTGTCGCTTCCCATACGAAGCCATACCGACTTTTTCTAATGCTTGCTGTGCTCGTTCTTTTTCTTTTTTTCCCGGACGTTGTCCCAACCTTAATGATGGATAAGTCCCCAATAAGACCACACCTAACACATCAATTGGAAAAGAGAGATCCAATTCATTTCGTTGTTCAACATAAGCGATTTTTTTACGTGCTTCTTTTAGCAATGAACCGCCAAAAGAAATTTCTCCAGATACTTTGGGAATCAAAGCCAGTATAGCTTTCATAAAAGTTGATTTCCCCGCACCATTTGGACCGATGATCCCAGTGATTTTTTTGGGTTGGATCATTACATCAACTTCGTTTAGCGCTAACTTCCCTTGATAAGCAACGGTTAATTGCTGGATATTAATGATCGCTTCTGACACATTCTCCACTCCTTTTTAGGTTTACCTAACTTTTTATTTAACTATAGTTTAACTAAAGACGAAAGCATTTTCAAGTATCCCGCATGATTTTTTTTACAAGAAAGGCTCGCAATTTGTGAGAACTTTCTGTAAAATCACATCAAGAGTTTTAAAAGCAAATTGTCTTTATTGACCATTTATTTGTTATTAATGTCTATCATTTATTCGTATTTGCTTGT
Source organism: Enterococcus sp. C74 (assembly GCF_040887125.1). Lineage (NCBI taxonomy): Bacteria > Bacillati > Bacillota > Bacilli > Lactobacillales > Enterococcaceae > Enterococcus > Enterococcus sp. C74. The sequence continues at coordinate 147,945 of NZ_JBFOFA010000005.1, forward strand.
TTTACTCAAAAATGAAAGGAGTTTTAGTATGGAAGAAGAAAAATTAACTCGAAGCCTTAGTGCCCGTCACATTCAGATGATTGCACTAGGAGGAACGATCGGCGTAGGATTGTTTATGGGTGCTTCCTCAACCATTCGTTGGACAGGTCCCTCAGTAATGGTTGCCTATGCTGTCGCAGGTCTCTTTCTTTATTTGATCATGCGAGCACTTGGCGAAATGCTCTATATCGATCCTTCAACGGGTTCTTTTGCGAATTATGCTAGTAATTATCTTCATCCTGTCGCTGGTTATTTAACTGCTTGGAGTAACATCTTTCAGTTTATTGTTGTCGGGATCAGTGAAGTCATTGCAGTCGGTGAATATATGAATTATTGGTGGCCTCATCTGCCAACAATCATTCCTGGGATTGTCGTCATCCTCTTTTTGATGCTTGCCAACTTAGCTTCTGTTAAAGCTTTTGGTGAACTAGAATTTTGGTTTTCAATGATTAAAGTCGGCACGATCGTTTTGATGATTCTGGTAGGGCTAGGTGTCATCTTATTTGGCTTAGGAAATCAAGGCCAAGCAGTCGGGATCTCTAATCTTTGGAAAAACGGCGGTTTCTTTACCGGCGGAGTAAAAGGTTTCTTTTTTGCGCTATCCATTGTTGTTGCATCTTATCAAGGAATCGAGCTGATCGGAATGGCCGCTGGAGAAGCTGCAAATCCGAAAAAAACGATCGTTGAAGCTGTTCAATCAACTATTGGACGAATCTTGATTTTTTACATTGGTGCTATTTTTATTATCGTAAGTATCTATCCATGGAATCAATTAGGCACAATAGGTTCCCCATTTGTTCAAACATTTTCTAAAATCGGGATCACATTTGCTGCCGGATTGATCAATTTCGTCGTCTTGACGGCTGCCTTATCTGGGTGTAATTCGGGTATTTTCAGTGCCAGTCGAATGATCTACACCTTAGCAATCAATGGAAAAATGTCGAGGAAATTTTTAAAACTAACCCGTCATGGCGTACCTTTTTATCCAGTCGTAGCGATTTCTAGCGGGATATTGATTGGCCTAGTTTTAAATTACCTGTTACCTTTGTTTGTGAATCATGCAGAAAATATTTTCGTTTTTGTCTATAGTTCCAGTATTTTACCAGGGATGGTTCCTTGGGTAGTTATCTTACTTAGTGAGATCCAATTTAAAAAACAACACCCAGAAGAAATGAGAGATCATCCATTTAAAATGCCATTATCACCTTATACCAATTATCTTACTTTATTATTTTTAGCCATTGTCTTGATTTTTATGTTTATCAATCAAGAAACAAGAATTCCATTGATTATTGGTCTCGTGTTTTTGTGCTACATGACGATTCATTATTTTCTACGTGAACGAAGACTGAAAAGTCGCTAATCTTCATCAAAAAAGCAGGGCTCCCCATCAAATGGGTCCCTGCTTTTTTTACTCTTTTTTAGTTAAATGCACAAATAGCGTTTTTTATTGTTTGAAACAAATAGAAATTTTTCTATACTAAATCTAAAGTTCCTTGGAATTTAAATTCCATTTGTGGTGGTGGTCCCCAATTTGCTACTCTTTTGTCTCCTGTCCAATAAACATACCCTTGATACTTTCGACCACTTACATATTCAACATACCAATATTTACTTTGTGCAGGTTTCCCACTCCAAGTCGATCCTACTTTCATCCAAACTTGGGCTGAAAAGATTGGACTAACTCTCACTAAATGATTAGATTTAGTAATTTCTAAAATATTATCATTGTTCTCAACTACATATACATCTGTTGCAATTTCACTTTCCGTTTCATCTAGGTATATAAATAAATGATCCGTCGTTGTATTTTATTCTGCTGCAACTGGAAGAGCTAATCCAACTAAACAAAATATAAAAATAAGTGGAATTCCTAATCCAAAACTCTTCATCCTAATTGCCTCCCATTTTTAATAATCATTTTTTAATCTCATGATTAGAAGATAACTAATTGAATAAAATACAATAAAAAGTAGACCTGAAAGAAATATATCATTAAAAAATGATAAAAAATTCAGTGTTCCATCAATCAATGCCTTTATTGTGCCGACAATTATATAGCCTATAAAAGCTGATAATATATTTAAAACTTCATGCTGATTTTTCTTCATACATAAACACTTCCTAAAAAATAATATCTACTCAGATATCATTGTAAATAATAGTATTGATATACAAATCCTCTTACTACAAAAACTCTACCATGTTTAAAATTACCACCAGTTATAACACCTGATATCCCACCTATGGCGGAACCCCAACCAGCGCCTAGGAGTAAACTGCCTAGAGCTCCTATAATTGCTCCAATACCGGCTTTACTTATATTATTCAACCAAGTTTTACTAGTATATATATCAACATTCTCCTTTCTAGCTTGTCCATGCCACACAATCTTAGTGACACCATTACTTCTTGGTGTGAGCTGCTTTTTAGAAAGAAAAGAAGAATCCAATCCTTTCATTTCAAGAAACGCTTTTAAATTATTGTCTGTTATCGTTACGATTGTGCTGTCCTCTTCTACTTGAACATCGAAATAATCCGAATTTTCTTTATAAAACTCGATTGGATCCGACCTATTATCTACTATTCCACTTGCATAAACATTAGTTCCAAAAGTAACTAGTGGAGTTAATCCCAACAACAAACTAGCTATGCAACAAATAAAATTACTTTTTTTAAACACGACTATCATCTTCTTGTTATTTTTACAAAATCATTTTATAACGAAAACGCTTTCTAATCAAGCGTTTTTTCCGTTTTTTCATTAATTTTCCTATATGTTCAACTTCGTGGAAATTTAAGCGAAGCAATTAGATAAATGATTTTCAACATACTTAAAATAAGCAAGACAAATGATTGATATACGCATTGATAGAAGTTCATTGTAATAGCTAACCACTTAGTCGTTTTTTTGAAAGCTAAGAGGCGCTAGACGGACTTTTTTCAATGTTTACGACTTTCTAAAATTAAGAAAATTTCTCATCGAATAATGCTCCCAATGATTTCTGTGTCAATGGCTTACTCCAAACTACGATATACGTAAACAAACCATTTCAATTCAAAAAAATAAGCTAGTGTCCAATCAATTAATTGGTCGCTAGCTTATTTTTGCTGATCAAGGCATCTTGTCAGTGGCTTAATTCAATTTCAATACTTCTCCAGGACTGAAGAAATAGCTGTCCATCGTCATCCCATTCAATGATAAAAGCTTATCAACTGGTATCCCTGTACGTTCCGCAATCTGGTTGGGACCTTCTCCTTGTTGAACGACAGTAGTAGCAGCTTGTTCATTTGAAGTAGCGCTTGCTGTCTGTCCTTCGGTTCCTTGGGTAGCTTGGGTAGCTTGACTGGAAGATTGTGTCGTTGAGTCAGTCGTCTGAGAAACACTAGTTTCCGTTTCACTAGTTGTTTGACTGCTTGACGTTTCTGCTTGTACCGAAGCACTTGTTCGGAGATAGATATCAGAAATTTTAGCTACTTGTTCCGTATAATCGGCTGAAAGTTGGTTGATCCAATTTGCAAGATCTACGCCTTCTTTGGTTGGTGCTGCTTGATACGTAGCTTGTAATTTGCTGATCCCTTCATCGGAAATAGCTTGTAGCGCTCGAGCCTTTTGATTAGCAATCGCAGACAACCCCATCACACCGTTTTGATTGTTCTGAATCTCAGCTTGGTATTCTTCGATCAAACGAGGCGTTTGTTCTTCCAATTTCTTTGTATAATCTGTCATAATCGTTTGTAACTGATCCGTCAGTGTGCCTGTTTTCGATTCTTGAGTCGAACTTGCAGTTTCTTTATTTTTTGGTTTCGTTGTGGAAGAGGCTTTTTTTGTGGTTGTTTCGCTTGTTTTTGCGACCGAACTTTCTGCACTCGAACTATTCTTCCCATGGAAATAAAGAGCTGTAACAGCACCTATAAGGACCAAGCAAACGGCAACAGCCGAACCAATTTTGATCAATCGGCGTTGCGTTTCTTTTTTCTGTTGTTGTCTACGAGCCATTCGGACATTGACTCTTTGCTCGTTTTCTTCGTTCATTTCTTTCACCACCCATTAGTATATAAAATAGCGTTCTCAATCCTACTTTAATCCCATTGTAGCAAATAATCATCATTCTGAACATTTTAAACTGTGTTATTTATAAACAAAACTCACCATTTTTGATGATTCCAGGATTCTCCATCGATTTCTCCTTGTAATTGGACTTTTCGTTCTGAAATTTCCAGTAAAAGTTTTTTTGTTTCATGCAACACAGCTTTTGTTTCATAATCTACCGATGTACTTAATTCTTCCAATTGTCGTACAAACCATTCTTCCGCCATTTTATTGCTCCTTTAATTCTTGTAAGATAAATGTGAGGTCTTCAATCTCTTCTTTTTCATTCTCTAAATAGTCGATTAAGAATGCTTGCTTAGTCTGATCTAGTTGTTGTAAAGAATGATTGCTGCTTAGTCGCTCAATAAACCAGTTTATTCGCTGGATCAAGGTCGGTTTGCCTACTAATGTCAGGTATTGTTGATACGCCACTAAACGCTCCCAACGCATTTCTTCTGTTTGATACATGAATTGCGCCATCACAAATGGAGGTAAAAAAGTCATTTCAAACTTGTGGGCAATCCGCTGATACGGTCTTAAAAATTCAGAAATGGTATATTCTTCTTTCCCGCCTGCTTGATATTCTTTTTCAGAAACGCCAGTTGTTACGACAATCCCTAATTCTTTGCCTTTAAGAAATTCGTCAGCATGTTCCAATACAGTGTCCTCCCATAGTTTTAAATGAGCTGGCGCACTATACCAATACAAAGGGAATTGGAAGATGATCCGGTCATGTGTTTTTAATAATTCAAGTTCTGTATCACGATCAATCGTCCAATCTGGGTAATGTTTTTCCAAATGATGCCAAGTAACCGTTAAATTTTCAGTTGCTTCTTTGAAAAACTGTTGGTTCAATGATGTCTCAATCGTAGGATGACTAACGATAATCAAAGTTCTCATTTCTTGACTCCTCTTCATTCTTGCTATTTCCTAGTTTAGCACAGAACACAAAATGTCATTAGTCTCCTGCCTTATGGTTAGGTAGACCAGGAAACAATCTCTTGTTCTTCTAATTCTTTCTTCAAAGCACCTAATGAAAGGTTTTTGGACGCTTCATTTTTCATCCGTTTCCGATAATTTGTTGCTGTTTCTCCAGTTGTCTTTTTGAACATTCGGCTAAATACAACTAAACTATTAAAACCAACTTGATAAGCGATACTCTCTACTGAATCATCAGTCAACGATAATAAAAATGCTGCTCGGTTGATTCGCACGCCAATCAAATATTCTTTGATACTCGTTCCTAATTGATTTTTAAAGACTCTTGATAGATGACTCCGGTTGACTGACAGTTGTCGAGCAATTTCCTCTACTGTTAAATTTTCTGGATAGTGTTCTTCAATATACTTCACTGTCTCGATTGCTAGTGGCGAAGAAACCTTTTGATTTCCCAAACCGATTTTCCCACCATCTTTTAGTAATACAGATAAAAAGCGATAAGTCAAAGCCGTCAATTCTAATTCATCTGCTAAACCGTCTTGTGAATAATGAAGACAGTCCAAAATAATATCTATATATGCCGAAATACCTGCAGAAACCATTGTATACTGATCTTCTTTGAATAAGGAACGTTCAATGATCTCTTTCGCTAATGGCCCACCAAAAGACAACCAACAGTAGACCCAAGGCTCTTCACCATCTGCTAAATAAAAAGTAGAATCCCCTGGCCGGATCAAAAACAGATCCCCTTTTTGCAATTGATATTGCTGTTCTTTCACATGGTAAGTCCCTTTACCTTCCATCACGACATGTAACACATAATCTTGTCTGATTGCTGGACCGAAAGAATGATATGGCAAAGTTTTTGAAAATCCACAAAAGTCAAAATAACACCCTTTAGCTAATTCTTGACGTTCTTTTTTTAAAAATATTGCTTGCTCCATCGCTCTCACTCCTTTGTTTTTACTTTACTCTTCTTGTTCTACAACGTGCAACAAAAAGTTAAATATTAGTCACAAAAATATATTCATCAGGAAGCGTTTTCTTGATAAAGTCAATAGTAGAAAAAGAACTTTATTTATTTATTGTAACCGGTTAACTTTTTATTGTATATTTAACAAAGAAGGGATTAGATACTATGAAGAACAAAATGATACAACGGGTTTCTTATGCTTTAGGCGCATTCGGTCATGATACTTTTTATGTTACTCTCAGCACTTATTTTATGGTTTTTGTAACAAGCGAGATGTTTGCAGGTACAGATAAAGCAACTACTGCTCGAATGATCGCTACGGTGACCAGTTTAGTCGTTGGTATTCGTTTAATTGAAATCGTTTTCGATCCATTGATTGGCGGGATTATTGATAATACTCGAACAAAATATGGAAAATTTAAACCATGGCTGGTCATTGGTGGTTTAGTTAGTTCATTCCTTTTGATTTTTCTTTTTACTAATTTCTTTGGCCTTGCTACTCACAATACAACTTTGTTTATCATCCTTTTTACCATTGTTTTTGTATTATTAGATAGTTTTTATTCATTTAAAGATATTGCTTTTTGGTCAATGATTCCAGCTTTAAGTACTGAAACCAAAGAAAGAGAAAAATTCGCGACTTTTGCTCGATTCGGTTCTTCCTTAGGAGCCAACGGGACTACTTTAGTCGTCGTACCAATCGTCACATTTTTCACTTATTTAGTTACTGCTCATCATGTTGAAGGCGCTTCAGGTTGGTTCTGGTTCGGTGTGATTACCGCTGTGATCTCTGGAGGAACTGCAATTATTACAGCTTTAGGAACAAAAGAAGTCGACACGGCGATTCGTCAACAAAATGAAAAAGCAAGTATCAAAGATGTCTTTAAAGCAATTGCCCAAAATGACCAATTAATGTGGTTAGCACTTTCTTACATTGCTTATGCTATTGCCAATGTAGCAACAACTGCCGTTTTATTCTACTTTTTCAAATATGTCTTAGGTCAACCAACTCAATTCTGGATTGTCGGTTTAGTAGCAGCTTTACTTGGACTAGTCGCTGTGCCTTTATTCCCTGCTTTGACACGATTGATTTCTAGACGCTATGTCTATATCGGCGGTATTGCGATGATGATCAGTTCTTACTTCTTCTTCTCTATCGCAGGCACCAGCTTACCGATCGTGATCGTTGGACTTGTTTTATTTTACTTCCCACAACAGTTGATCTTTTTATCTGCCTTGATGACGATCACTGATTCTGTAGAATATGGACAATGGAAAAATGGGATTCGTAACGAAGCTGTGACTTTATCGATTCGCCCACTGCTCGATAAAATTGCAGGTGCTTTATCTAATGGAATCGTTGGGTTTGTCGCAATCGCAGCTGGTATGACTGGAAATGCTTCTGCTGCTGATATTACCAATCATGGAATCATGACTTTTAAAGCGTATGCATTTTATGTTCCTGCAGCATTGATGTTCTTTTCTGCCATCATTTTTGCTTGGAAGATCACTTTGACAGAGAAAAAACATGCGCAAATCGTCAAAGAACTAGAAAATAAATTAGCTTCACATGAAGAACTCGCATCTGAATTAGAAGATGACTTTATCATTCCACAACATTAAGAAAGGAATTATATTATGACGATTACAGAAAAAGACTTTGGTCAGGGGTACCATTTGATCACATTATCCAATACTCACGGACTTAAATTAGCCGTCACTGACTTAGGTGCACGGATCGTTCAGCTAACTGCTAATGATCGGGAATTAATTTTAGGGTTTGACTCCGCACAAGAATATTTGACAAAAGATGCTTATATCGGAGCAACGATCGGACGAACAGCAGGTAGGATTGAAAAAGGCCAATTTTCTTTGAATGATCAAACCTATCAATTGAGTGTCGATCCTCAGACAGGGCATTCACTTCATGGAGGTACACCAGGATTTGAACAGAAAAAATGGACGTATCAACTAAGTGAAACAGACAAAGAAAGCTCAGTCACATTTACTACTACCAGTCCCGACGGAGAACATGGTTTTCCTGGAAATCTATCCGTAGAAGTTTGTTATACTTTGACAGAAGACAACATTTGGCGTGTTAGAACGCAAGCAATCAGTGATCAGGATACGCTTTTCAATCCGACCAACCACGTGTATTTCAATTTAAGTGGCGATGTAGAGGAATCAATTGATCAACATACACTTTGGCTAGACAGTGAGTCTTTCGCTCCATTACGACCTGATAGTATACCAACTGGCGAAAAAGCGAGTGTTGCTCAAACACCTTTTGATTTTCAAACACCTCAAAAATTAGCCACCGTCTTTACTAGTCAATTTGAACAAAAACAACTTGTTGATGGGATCGATCATCCTTTCTTTTTAAATAACCCAGGTATGAATCATGTATCGGCTTATTTATTAAGTCCCGATGAACAAATCAAAGTAAGCATCATGACCGATTCACCTAGTGTTGTGATCTTCACTGCTAACTTTGGGCAAGATACCCCAGAAATGCATGGAAAGAAACTAGCCAACCACGGTGGTATCACGTTTGAGACTCAAATCGCTCCCGGAGCAGAACAGTATCCAGCTTTTGGAAATATTCATTTAGCAGCACACACACCATTTGAAACAACTACAGAATTTAAAATCGACACAAGAGAGGATATCTAACTATGGAAATCAAACGCAGTTTAAATACAAAATTCGCAGAAATCTTTGGACCTAAAAAAACCACACAATATTTTTCTCCAGGCAGAATCAACTTGATTGGTGAACATACAGATTATAATGGTGGTCATGTTTTCCCTGCCTCCATCACTTATGGCACACAAGGAGTTGCCGCACCTCGTGAGGATAATAAAGTATTGGTCTACTCAACAAACTTTGAAGACGACGGTGTCATCAGCTTTACTTTAGACCAACTTGATTACGACAAACAAGCAGGATGGGCAAACTATGTCAAAGGTATGATCGTTAAACTAAACGAAGCAGGCTACCCAATTGGACATGGTTTTGAACTCTTAGTTGAAGGGACGATCCCGAACGGTGCAGGACTTTCAAGTAGCGCTTCCTTAGAATTGTTAGTCGGTGTTGCCTTAGAAGACTTATTCCATTTATCCATTGATCGACTTGAATTAGTTCAAATTGGTAAAAAAGTAGAAAATGAATTTATCGGTGTCAACTCGGGGATCATGGACCAATTTGCGATTGGCTTTGGCGAATTAGACAAAGCTATTCTACTTGATACAAATACGTTAAAATATGAAATGGTTCCAGTAAAATTAGATGGCTATGCAGTAGTAATCATGAATACAAATAAACGTCGTGAATTAGCTGATTCTAAATATAATGAACGACGTAGTGAATGTGAAGAAGCACTAAAACGTCTCCAACAAAAATTAGCTATTCAAGCATTAGGTGATTTAGACGAAGAAACATTTGAAGCAAACATTGATTTGATTGGTGATGACACATTGATTCGTCGTGCTCGTCATGCAGTTACTGAAAACCAACGAACATTAGAAGCTAAAGCTGAACTGGTACAAGGAAACTTGGCTGCTTTTGGTCAATTATTAAATGCTTCACACGATTCGTTGAGACATGATTATGAAGTAACTGGTATCGAGCTTGATACATTAGTCGATGCAGCTCAAAAACAAGAAGGTGTCCTAGGCGCCCGTATGACAGGAGCTGGCTTCGGTGGCTGTGCGATCGCATTAGTCAAAGAAGAAAATATCCCTAACTTTAAAAACAAGGTCTATGATGAATACTTAGACGTCGTTGGCTACGCCCCAGAATTTTATGTGGCACACATCGGCAATGGTACTACAAAGATTATGGAAGAAAGTGTTTCAGCTTAATCCAATGAAAGAAATGTAAGGTAGTTCAACGTTACGTTTCAAAAGAATAAAGCAAAATTATGATCGTCACTTTTCAAAAAAAACAAATAATCATGAAATGCTACCTGAAAATAAGTGTCAAAATAAAGACTGACCGCCAAAAGTTCATTTAAACAACTTTTGGCGGTCGGTCTTTTTGCAGCTAATTTTCTCACCATATCCATTTCAATAAAACATCTACTATTATTGAAATAAATACGCATGATCCGTTTGATCTTCGATTCGTTTTTGCCATTCAGGATCATGTTTTGGTACAGTGGCTATTTCTTTAAATTTGTATGGTCCTAATTCAAAAAACTGTTGAAGGATCTGACTCACTTGCTCAAATAAAGCTGGACGCTCCATCCTATTTTTGACGGTCAGTTGCTGATCAGCTGTACAAAAAGTCACATTTCCTAATTCTTCAGAAACATTGATCGTCTTGCCCGCTCTACTCAACTGGCGAACTTCTCCTAACATTTCATAGATGTCCTCACCTTCATATCCTTCTAGTAGTGCTAGACTGTCAACTAACGAACTCACAGTCAAATCAGCAATGATTGCTGTTTTCGTTCCTAATTGCAACGAATAGATCGCAGCATCTACGATACCACAGGCATTACAACCACCTTCTGTTAACTCACTTTTTCTAGTGATTTGTACTTCCATCATTTCTGGCTCACCTTCTTCCTATTATAGCTCTGTTTTTTATTCTTCGCGTTCTTTGCTCTTCTTTTCTTCATTTCCAAGCGAGCAGCTTCTCGCAGACAACGTACATGACAATTGACATAAGTTAACACTACTTCATCTGACTCTTGTTCAAATCCCCAAAAAGACATATTCATCCTTCCATTTCTTTTTTGAATGTGTATGGTACAAAAATATTGTGCAACTTCTCTGACAATAAGAAAAATTTTGGCTTATTTCATAGAGTTGACACTTGAATACCATCTATGTATTTTTAGAAGTATTGATAGGCATCTCCAACATCTATCAGACAAATTATTTTCTATAGCATAAGAAAAAATAAAATTTACGTCAATATGAACAAGCAACTATAAAAAAATAAAATGCTCTTATTTATTTTAATTATGAGGTAAATAACTAAAACCCACAGAAATCCACATAGGACTTTTGTGGGTTTCAGCTATTTAGATCAGATAAAAGAAACAGAAGCTATCTGTTGATAATCAACGCATTCTTGTCTCGAACACTTATGACAATTTTTCAACTAGTTCCTCTAATTCATTTAATCGTTGTTCAAACTTAGTCATAGCTGATTCGATATAATCAGCTTTTGTCATGTCGACGCCTGCTTTTTTCATGACTTCAACTGGGTAATCACTATTTCCTGATTTCAAATAAGTAAGGTATTTTTCTAGAGCATCTGGCTCTTGACCCCAAATTTTCTGCGCCAAAGCAGAGGCAGCTGAAAAGCCTGTTGCATATTGATAAACATAATAATTATAGTAGAAATGTGGGATACGAGACCATTCATATTTGATTTCCGGATCTTTTTCTACCGCTGATCCATAATATTTGGCATTCAATTCCCCATAACTGTCGCTTAGATATTCACTAGTCAAAGGTACACCTTTGGCATCTTCTTCATGCATGAAATGCTCAAATTCTGCAAATTGTGTTTGTCTGAAAATCGTTCCTTTGAATCCATCAAGATAATGATTCAAGACATATGCACGAACACGTGGATCTTGTTCAGTTTCAAGCAAGTATTCTGTCAAAATATTTTCATTAGTTGTTGAAGCAATCTCTGCTAAGAAAATAGAATAATCACCGTAAACAAACGGTTGATTTGAACGAGTAAAGTAACTATGCACACTATGTCCCATTTCATGTACGAGCGTAAATAATTGATCCAACGTATCATGCCAGTTCATTAAAATATAAGGATTGGTATCATAGCTTCCTGAAGAATAAGCACCACTTCGTTTCCCTTTATTTTCGACCACATCGATCCAACGGTCAGCAAAAGCTTTTTCTACCACTGACAGATATTCTTCCCCCATTGGTGCCAAAGCTTCCAAAGCTTTCTGTTTCGCTTCTTCGTAAGTGAACTTGATAGGAGCTTCTCCTAATACTGGTGTATATAGATCATACATATGCAGTTTTTCTACATTTAAAAGACGTTTGCGTAATTCCATATAGCGATGCAATAGCGGAAGATTTTTATTGACTACTTCAATCAATGTATCATAAACACTTTCTGGGATATGATTATTGCTCAAAGAAGCTTCTCTAGCAGAATGATAATGGCGAATTTTTGCTTTGTAATTGTGCCCTTTGATATGGGTACTCAATGTTGAAGCAAACGTATTTTTAAATTGATCATAGACACGATAAAGCCCTTTGAATGCAGCTTCTCTAACTGTACGATCTGTGCTTTCCATCAATTGACCATAGACACCATGAGAAAGCTGGATTTTTTTCCCATCTTCTCCCACGATCGTAGGAAACTCTAGATCGGCATTGTTTAAAACAGCAAAAGTATCACTGGAAGCGCCAAAAATTTCTCCTGCTCCAGCTAGTAATGATTCTTGTTCTGCAGATAATATATGCGCACGATTATCCACCATTTGTTTTACGTAATGACGATACAGTTCTAACTTCGGCTCTTGCTCAAAATACTGCCAAATCTGCTCATCCGAAAGTTGAAGGACTTCTGGTTCATACCAAGAGACTGCTTCACTTACTTTAGAAAATAAACTTCCTGCTCTCGCATATAACGCTTGATAAGTCGTATTTGCTGTATCTTGGTCATTTTTTAAATGAGCATAGACATAAATGAGTTCCACTTTTCGGTAAACATCTAAAACAAATTCAAGCGCATTCAGAAATTCTGTCGCACCCTTTGCTAATGTTCCTTTATATTGATCGGAATTTTTTAATTCTTCTGTTAATTCTTGGTATTTTTCATCAAATTCTTGATCGCTAGAAAAGATTTTGGTGAGATCCCAAGTTAGTTCTTCAGGCAATTCTTCTCGTTTTGGTAATTGGGTCGTTTCACTCATTTAATACACTCCTTTATTGTTTTCACTCTTTTTTTCTAATTCATATTGAAAATAGAAAAATGAATAAGCCTACTAAAATCAGCTACTCTTAATTAGTGTATCATAATTTATTTCTGTTTGACATCAAGAATATCTCCTCACACTCCTGGTAAAGTAATCGGAAAATCTTTTTCTTATCAGCCATTGGATAAAGCCAAGTTGTTTTATTTGGTTCAATTTTTTGGAGCCAATTGAGATACTTCCATCGTTGGCTTCTGCCTGCTTGTTCACTGATGATTTCTTCAAATAAAAGACGATAAAAGAAAACTTTTTCTTGAAAATAAAAAAAAATCGACTTTCTGCGTACATCCACGGAGATAAATAAAGTAAATGTTTTTTTCTAAGATAGAATTGTTTTTGTAAATGAACGTATTTAGACTGACGATAGTATAACTTTTTTTGTAACCATTTTTGACAGCCAACATTAGTAAAAACTTTTTGCCGATTTTGATTCTCCCACTGTTTTTCTAATAGACTTACAGGAGATTCACTAAAGAAAGGCCAGCTGATTGTTTCATAGGTTACTGTTCCAGAAAATAATTCTGCCAAATGATAAAACAAATATAATCTTTTTTCCAGCCAATCGATTTTCCATAAATGAGTACCCATGGTGTCATTGTACATACAAAAGTACTTTTCTCTCATTTTTAAACGATCATTTTTGAAAAAAGCAGAACCTAAGATCCACCAAACACGATAGTTTTTGCTTAGATATCCTTTTGTTCGTTCTTTCATCCGTTCATAAGCGAGTACTGAACACTGAATTTCTATGGCTAGATCCCCGCAAAGGATATCTGGTCTTTGTCGAAGGGCTGGTAAATAGGCTTCTAAGACAGGCGGATGAGTAACAAATTGTCTACATCACTCAAAAAAATATTTTTTGAGTTGGAGATGCTCTGTTGTTTCTTTCTCACTAAAACCAAAACAATCCTGTAAATTTTTGTGAGCAAAATGTGCTGTTTTTTGCTGCCCAGTTTTTAATATCACTGGTTCCTTACAAGCTGGGCAGAAAAGACTTTGCCGTTTCGTACATGTTGTAGCCAGAAATCTTTTTCCATGTTTATCGATTGCAACCATCATAAATTAGCTGCCCCCCTTCTAAAAGAAAATACGTCAAAAAAAAGAACCTGATCATTTTCATTGATCAGATTCTTCAAATTGTTTCTTTGATTATTTGCTGCTTAAGCAAAATAAAATTTGGTACGTTCCAAAGCATTTCGTTCCATAAGTAATTGCGCATATTCGTTCAATGTTTCAATGGTCCGATCGCTTCTTTCTGCAAACTCTAAAATTCGAGCTACTTCATTAGCGACATCTGTTTGGTTTAAATCTTCCATCCAAAAATGTACGGCTAAATAGTAGATACCATCTAGTAAATACAAATCTGTCCAGGCTGATTCCAACTCGACATCATTGGCTAGTTGAATCATTTGTTCAAAGTCTTCAAAAGCAAAAATCGCTTGGTGTTCTGTTTCATCGGAAATGCGTTCAGTCGTTTCTTCTTCATTATTTAAGATTTGTTGCTGGATAAATTCAGTTACATCATCAGAATCTAAAGAGTCTTCGTCTTCTTGGAACATTTCTTCATTCGGTAAGTTTTTACTAATAAAAAGTTCTAAACCGTCTCCTTTAGGAAGCACTTGAAATGTAACAGCTTCGCTACTGCGGAACTCATCTTCAATATCAACTTCTTCTAAAATACTGTAGAAAAAATTTTCGATCTCTCTATGGTTACCAAGCAAGTCTAAAAATGAGACGCCTCGCTCTTCTAAATCTTCATGACCGATCATTACTCGGATCGTATTTTCATTAATATGTTCCATTTCCATCTGGCTACACCTCACTTTGCCACAACTATCAATATAACTTCATTGTAGCGAAATAAGCTTAAATGTAAAGAAAAAAAATTACCATTTAAAATCAAAATAAGTTTTTAATTTAACCTTGACATCATTTTTTTCACTTAGCTAAACGTAAAAAAGAGCTTAGGACAAAAAGCCACTCCTAATGCGAGAACGAATAAACGGCATTCAAAAAGTAATCCTTAACAATAAATCGAATTTTTGATACCAAGTATTTTGGTCTTCTCAAATCTTGCTATCAGCTAAAGAATAAAATTCATTTACATGTTACATCTAGTTATATGTACTTTCTATTCCGGTAAAAAAAAACTTAGAAAAACTACAAAAATAGTTTTTCTAAGTTAACGTTTATTTTCTATAATCCAGCCATTAATTGTGCTTGACGCAATTCCAATTGACGTACATCACGTGGTAAGAAACGACGGATTTCATCTTCATTGAAACCAACTTGTAGGCGTTTGTCATCGATCATAATCGGACGACGCAACAATCCAGGGTTATTTTGAACGAGTTCTAACAGTTCTTGCAATGGTAAATCATCAAGATCCATGTTTAGTTTTTGGAAAACTTTTGAACGTGTTGAAATAATTTCTTCTGTGCCATCTTCAGTCATTTGTAAGATTGCCTTTAATTCTGAACTATTTAATGGTTCAGAAAAGATATTTCGTTCAACAAATGGAATTTGATGTTCTTGTAACCACGCACGGGCCTTTCTACAGGAAGTACAACTTGGGGAAGTATATAGTGTTAACAACGTGCACCACTCCTTTTCATGACTAATGTCACTTTTTTGTAACAGAAGATCATTATAATCTTCCATCTGTTTCTATTATACATAATCAACTTTTAAATAGCTAGCTTTTTTCATAATATTTTATCAAAAAAATGAAAGTTATCTAAGATTTATATTCCGTAAAACCAACGCTTTACGTTTAGTTAGCAATTAAAAAATGAGAGTTTTCAAATTTAATTCAAATATAACCTGCCATTGAAACAGGCTTTAAAGTTGTACTATTATTTTATTACTCGTCCCACAAAAAAACGGTTTCTTTGAAAAAATTATGTTTTTTATTTCTGTCTGCTTTACTTTGTTTGCTATTACAACAGTCCTTTTAATTGAACCTAACCCTTATTTTGTCCGCTAATTAAGCACCCTTTTATATTACAATGGTTATAAAATGAAAATCACTACAAAACGCCTTATCGTCATCATTAAGTGTTATTTTATATTTTGATCATTTTCGTTTTTCTGTATTAAAAAAAACATTCTTTATCGAGTAAAATAGGATTATTCTATTAAAATTAGTCAGAATTTCGTTTCATTGAGGATTAATTTATTCATCAGATAATCAAATGATATTCAATTTTACTATTTTAGTGAAAAAAACTGAAACTTAAAAAGCTTATTCTGTCAAGAAAAGAGAAATATAGTAATAAAAACCTTTATTTAACAACGTTTTAACCGGTATTTTTCTGATACAATAGTCGAGGATTTATGAAAAAAATGATGAAAACCGAAAGGCGTGTAGAATTTGATTAAGTCAGTTGTTTTTGACGTTGATGATACGATGTACGATCAACAACAGCCATTTAGAAATGCGGTAAAAAAAGTAGTGCCGCTTGTTTCAGATATAGATATGGGACCATTATATCTCCGGTTCCGTCATCACAGTGATGAAAATTTCCCTAAAGTGATGGCAGGAAAATGGACCTTGGAGTATATGCGTGCACATCGAATCAGCCAATCACTAAAAGACTTAGATTATCCACATATTACTGAAGAAGAAGGTCTTTATTTCCAACAAGTTTATGAAGAAGAATTAGATAATATCTGTCTTCATGAGGAAGTAAAGAAAACATTGGACTTCTTGACTGAAATGAATATCCCTCTCGGAATCATTACCAATGGTCCCACCGATCATCAAACCAAAAAATTGAATCAACTTCAATTAGCAAACTGGATTCCTTCACAGCATATGATCGTTTCGCAAGCAACAGGATTTCAGAAACCAGAAAAAGAGATTTTTCAACTTGCTGAAGAACGTTTCAATCTAACTGCAGAAGAAACTCTATATGTAGGCGATAACTACGACAATGACGTATTAGGTGCTAAAAGAGCTGGTTGGCAAGCGCTTTGGTTTAACCATCGTGAACGAAAAGTTGATGGTCCATTGAACTGTGACATCGAAATCACCTCATTTGATCAATTATTAGAAACGATGAAAGTAATTTTCAGCTAAAGCATCCATGCACAGCTCCTAGCAAAACAAATAACTAAAAAACTCTCGAAACATAATCTTGTTTCGAGAGTTTTTTATTATTGAGTCTTAAGATTTAATTATTTTTTGTTTCAAAATTTTTAGTCTTCCAGGTCTCCGACACTCAGAATCATCCGGATATCATCTTCCGTTAATTTGGTTAATTGGTCTTCATTTCCTTGGATGACTTTTTGGAATAACTCTCTTTTTTCTTGTTGTAACGAATCCATCCGCTCTTCAATCGTTCCTTCTGCAATCATGCGCCAAACTTCGACCACATTTTTTTGTCCGATACGGTGCGCACGTCCTGCCGCTTGTTCTTCAATGGCTGGATTCCACCATAAATCATACAGAATTACCGTGTCTGCTCCCGTTAAGTTGAGTCCGGTTCCGCCAGCTTTCAATGAAATCAAAAAGACATCTCGTTCTCCTTCATTGAATGCATCTACCATCGTTAAACGATCTTGCGGTTTGGTGCTTCCTCTTAAGTAAAAAGTAGAAATTCCTAATTCTGCTAGTTCTTCTTGTAAGATGGTCAACATACCTGTAAATTGAGAAAACAACAGAACCCGCCGATTGTTTTCTTTGGCTGCGACCAGTAGATCTTTGACTTGTTCTAGCTTTCCTGAGCCACCTTCATAATCCTCCAAGAATAATCTTGGATCACAGCAAATTTGGCGTAATCGTGTCAAACCAGCTAGAATACCGATACGATTCTTTTTAAAAGCTTCTGAGTCCATAGTAGAAATCTCTTCTCGCATCTGACGTAAATAAGCCAAGTACACGGTTTTTTGCTCTTCTGTCAATGCAGAATAAAGATTCATCTCGGTTTTTTCTGGCAGGTCGCTTAACACGGTTTGCTTATCCCTTCGTAACACAAACGGACGAATCATTCGGGCAATTTCTTCAGGTGCCAGCTCTCTAAAGCGGGTCTTATTCGGGAAAAATCCCGGCATAATCGTTGCAAAGAGCGACCATAGTTCTTCCAAATTATTCTCAATTGGCGTCCCGCTTAAGGCAAAACGTTGCGGTACGCTTAATTCTCGTAGCGCTTGAGCTGTTTTGGTACTACTATTTTTAACCATCTGAGCCTCATCAAGGATCAAATAATTAATCGCATGTTTTTGATAATCTGCTAAATCTTGTCTTAAACTAGCATAAGAAGTGACTCTGATATCTGCCTTACGAGCTAATAGTTCTTCTCGTTCCTTTTTATTCCCGTTGATTACTTGGATGCTCAAAGAAGGAGCAAATTTTTTCACTTCTGCTTGCCAGTTATAGATCAAACTAGCAGGAGCGACGATCAAAGCAGAGAGTTCGCCTTTTTCTTCTTTTTCTGAAAGCAAATAGGCAATTGTCTGAAGGGTTTTTCCTAGACCCATTTCATCTGCTAAAATTCCGCCAAACTGGTAATTTCCCAGCATTTTCAACCATCGAAATCCTTGTTTTTGGTAATCACGCAATTCAGCTTGTAGACCTGCTGGCAAAGATACTTGATATTGTTCAGGTTGTATTAGATCTTGGATCATTTTTTGATAGGAGTCACCAAAAGTTGCTGAACTTCCTGCTAACTTATCTTGAATGATCAATCCTTGGTTTTTAGGCACATGGATCGTTCCAGATTCTGAACGGATCGATTCACGGAATTGTTGCAAGATTTGACTTGTTTGCTGAAACTCTTCGGAATCAAAGGACAATACTTGCCCATTTTCTAACGTATAGAAAGCATCATTTCGCAACAAACTTTGTAAGACCTGATTGATTTCTTGTTCCTCAATCCCAGTCACATCAAAACGAATATCTAACCATGAACTGGTTTCTTCCACTTCGATCTTCGGTTGATGTCGATGTGCATCTAAATACAATTCCCGAAGTTTTTTCCCAAGGCGGACCTCACCAAACTGACGAAAAACGGCTAACTCCGTACGGAAAAAAGTATACAACTCTTCTCCTGTCGGTAATAAACGTTCATAGCCTGTATCATTTCGTTGGTAGCGATACATTTTGAACAAGTCTAATACGCGTTGTTCTTGGGCTTTGTCTCTTAATACTTCAGAAGCATTTTCAGCAATAACTTCATGTTTTTTATCTGTTGAAAAAACGACTTCATCATAGACAAAATCAACACGAGCCTGGATCTTGCCTTTCGATTTTCTAAAGAAGAAAATAAATTCTACTGGCACGTCAGCAACTTCTGCTTTCACTTCATCCGCTATGCTCACTTGACCAATTTCAGATAGCAATGGAATGATTTCTTTGAATAATGAGGATAGTTCTTGCTTAAGAAACAATACTTCTGGTTTCTCAAATCTTCTCATAAGCTGTTTCCAAGTTAAATAGACTGCTTGTTGACGTTTTGTTAATGAATAAAAAGTTCCTTGGATCATTCCCCATTGATAATGAGTAAAGAACAACTCAAAGTCATTCAGTGCGCTTAATTGATAGGCCTCTTCTTTTTTTGTTACCTCAAATTCTAAGGAAGGCTCATTATCAGAAAATCGAACCCCTTGATAATTCACTTCTCCGATCTTCATTTGGAGTTTTGTCGTTTGGTTCATTTGTTCTAACAATGTTTTTGCTTGTTCGATCGGTAATAACAAATAACGTTTATCTAATTTCCCTTTAACTTGTAGGCCGTTTGCACCTAAAAGAAGTTGCGTTTGGGCACACTCAGCTAACGTTTTTAAGATTACTTGATCTTCTCCTTGAAAAGCTCGTTGATCTAGATGGAACTGGTATTGTTTATTCACAGTGTAACGTTCATTTTCCATATAGGAATGTAAAAAATCAAAAATGTTTTTAACGATATACGTTTTCTTTGGCTGATCTAAATAGCCAATCCGCAAATAAACGGCTAAAATAGCTAATTCCGGATGATAATGATTGGTCTCAATCGTTTCTACTTGATATTCCACAATCAATGGTTGCGTCCGTGGTGAATTTTTTTTGACAGTTAGTCTTGAAAAACCTTTCGTTAAAATTTCACCTTCGCTACTTTTTTTGACTGGTTCTAACGCAGGTTGATCTGCCTTGATTATTCGTGAAAGATTCTTAGAGCGCAAGTACAGTTCGACTGCCACTGTATGCTTACAATAATGATGTTCTTCCCAATAAGGGCATTGGCAGAAATCGACTTCTTTGGCTGTCCCATCTAAATCGACCATATACAATTCACTGCCTAAGACTTCCGCATGCCAAACTTTTTCTTCTTGGTCAGGGACAACCGATAATACCCGTCCTTCTTGCAGATATTGACGTCCTCTTGCAATGACTTTTTCTGGAATGCTCCATTTCATCAGTTAATCCCCCTCTTATCCAAGATGATAGCGTACTTTACTTTGTCCGCTACCTTCTGTTTCGATTCTGATTTGTTGTACTACTCGTTCTTTTAATTCTCTCACATGGCTGATGATCCCGATCATACGACCTTCACTTTCAATTGTTTCTAATGCTTCAATCGCCATTTCAAGTGCTTCTTCATCTAACGATCCAAATCCTTCATCAATGAATAACGCTTCGATCAACACACCACCGGCTTGTGTCTGGATCACTTCAGCTAAAGCCAACGCTAAGGATAAAGCTGCAATAAAACTTTCGCCACCAGATAGCGTATGAGCCCCACGTGTCAGACCTGCTTCATCATCATAGATATTGATCTCCAACCCTGTTTTCCCACGGTAACTTCCCACTTCATCTGCAAGCTCAAATTGGTAACGATTTTTCGTCAGACGTTGCAATCGCACATTTGCCACTTGTAGTACTTCTTGTAAATACACTTGTAGTACGTATCTTTCCAAGCTGGTTTTTCTAGGGTTTTCCCCATTCATCGTTTGCGATAATTGTTGTAGTTGGATCAATTCATCTAATTGTTCTTGACTCGCTTGATAAATCGAAGAAAATTCTTCGATGATTTGCTGATTCTGCTGTTCTTGCTCTTGCAAGTGATAACAATGTTCCTGTTGTGTTTGAACCGCAGCTTTTAGCTCATCTAGTTGTTGCTCCAATTGTTCTAAATCAGGAAGTGTTTCAGCTAAAGCAACATGGTTCAACTGGCTTAAGCGGTCTTCAACGATTAATCGTTCTTTCTCATATGCGTTGACCAGTTGACTCTTCTCTTGGTATTCAACTGTTTGTTTAGCAAATGCCAATACCTCATCTGCTTCTTTAAAGTAAGCTTGCTCTTTTATTTTTGCTGAAATTTGCTCTTGGATACGCTGAATTTTATTTTCAATTTTTGCCTGTTGCTCATGAATATTAGCCATTTGCGCTTTTAACAAACTGATTTCTTGAGAAAAACGAAGTTCTTTTGTTTTTTCTTCTGCTAACCATTGGGCTTTCATCGCAACATTTTCTTCTAATTGGTTGACATCCTCAATCAAAGTCTGAGTATTTTGTCCTTCTAACTGTTTCGTCAAGGTAACAAGCTCCCCTTGTACTTGTTGGAGCTCTTCTTTGTTTTGGCTGATTTGTTCGGTGATCTTCTTTCGCTGATCTTCGATAAGACTTAAACGTTCAGTTAGTGTTTGAGTAGCGATTTTTGCCTGTGTGATGGCCTCTGCACGCGAATCTAAATCATGCTGGATTTTTCCTAAGGATACAAGAGGATCATCTGCTATGGCAAATTTAAACGACTGCTGGATCAAATGTTGTAATCGTTCTTTGCTTTTTTGGATCTCTACTTGTTTTTCTGTTCCGAAGTTTTCCAAGTCAGCTATTTTTTGTTCTATTTGTGCTTTTTCTGCTTCACTACGCCCTATTTCTTGATTGATTTGTTCAAGGTTTGTTTCTGCCTCGGCTAAATTTGCTTCCAGTTGGACAAATTCTTCTTGATTAGGCAATACATGCTCATTTTGTTGTTTAGGATGATCCGTTGACCCACAAACTGGACAAGGTTGCCCCGGTAATAATAGCAATTGCAACTTCGCAATTTGTTGGCTTGCCCATTGACTCTTTAAAAGATCAACTTGATTATTTTGTTTGCTTAACATTACTTGTTGAGCTTGGAGTTTTGTAATCAGTTCGGACAACTTGGTTTGATTCATCTTTAACTGTTCTGTATTCTGGTTATTTTCTGTAAGGATAGTTTGGTACTTTTCTTGCTCATGCCGAAGTTGTTCGTAACACAATTGATCACTGTGCAAGCGATCTTGGTCAAGCAGCAGTTCTGCTAGTCTTTGTTCTTCTTCTTTTAACTGGACTTGTTCTTGAAGAATTTTTTGTTCTTTTTCTTCTGCTTTTTTCTTAGCCTTTTGTAATTCTTCGCTTTCATTTTGCTTTTTTTGCCATTCTTCCGCAATTGGGATTAATGACTTCATGACTTGTAATCGATTCGCTGCATGTTCCATTTCTTGTTGGGCATTTTTTCTTTCAGGTTCATCTTTATGCCACTGTGCATACGCTTGTTCTTGTTGCACGAATGTTTCAGAACAAGTCTGTTCTTTATCAATCAGTTCTGCTTGTTCTTTCTGGTATTCTTGACTTCGTGTCAACGTATCGACAAGTCGTTCAGCAAATTCATAATGAGTGATCCATTGTTTTATTTCATTGATTTCACTTTCTTGCTGGATCAATTCTGCATGTTTTTGCTCTAATTTTTGCTTTTCTTCCTGACGTGTTTGCAATGTTTGCGAATGATAATAGGTATCTTCTAATTGCTTTTGTTGTTCTTGTAAATGAACCAGTTTATTTTTTTCTTGGAGAAGTCTTTCTTGTAATGTTGTTTGCTCTGCCTGCCAATAAGTGAATAACGCATCGAAACTTAAGGTTTCAGGAACCGTTCCTGTGTCCAAAGGGATAAACCGTTTTTGCAGCAAACTCAATTCTTGCTCAAGATGATCTAAATTTTTTTGATGTTCTTTGGCTTTTTCTTTCAATTGTTCATTAAGTTGTTGGAAAAACTGCGTGCCAAACAAATTACGTAAGACAATTTCTTTCTCACTACTTGATGAAATTAAAAAATTACGAAATTCTCCTTGAGGTAGTAAAACGATCTGAGAAAACTGTTTCGCATCCAGATTCATTAATTCTTTGATTAATTGATCCACTTCACTACGTTTCGTGTATTGGCGCATTTCTTTGCCCGCTTCATCAAAGATCGTCAAAGAAACTTTTGCTGCTTGCTTTCGATTGCCTTCACCTTTACGTTTGGCCAAGAATTGTTCTGGCTTACGTTCAATCTCATAATTCAGCCGCTGATGCTCAAATGAAAAAAAGACACACGTTTCTTCTTCAGGCGTAGCAAAAAGAGACCGCATTTCTTTACCAGTCCTGATTCTGCCAGAAGTTTCACCAAACAATGCATAAGTCATTCCATCAAAAAGAGTCGTTTTTCCTGCACCTGTTTTTCCAGTAATCAAAAATAGTGGTGCTTCGGTCAATTTCGCAAAATCAATTGTCTCGTCAATAAAAGGACCAAAATTTTTTAGTCGTAATTTCTTGGGTTTCATTACTGATCATTCCTGTCCGTGAGTTCTTGTAGCGTTTCTTTTAACCAGATTTCCTGCTTGTTCGTCAACTGTTCCTTGGTCATTTCTTTGAAAAAGCCTTGTGCGATCTTATGTGGATCCTTTGTCATCATCTTTTTTTGTTTTCCCTGTTTCAGTTCTACTCGACCGTTTGAACGTTCCACACCAAGTATCCGTGGATAGATTTTTCTTAATTGATTCATCATGTTAGGGATAATCGTTCGATCTTCCAAATAAATTTGGAGATAATTTTCACGATTGATCGTCTGATAAAAATCTGGATTCAACAGCTCTTTAAAACTTGCTGTTATTTCTTCAATATCATATAACGGGGTCAGTTCTCGAAAATTCAAAGAGACGTCCTCTTCTAAATCTACGATCCAAACACCTTTTTTTTGATTGATTTCTGACAATGAAAATTTTAAAGGCGACCCACTGTAACGGGCATTTTTTTGATTCAATGCTGCTTGATTGTGGAGGTGTCCTAATGCGACATAATCAAATGGTTCAAGTAAATCTCCTGGAACAGCATCTAATCCGCCTACTTCAATTTTGGTTTCTGAATCTGATTTCATACTCCCGGTCACAAAAAAGTGACTCACTAACACTTGTTTTTTCGTTGAGTCAAACTGCGTTTTCATTTTCTCAATGACTTTTTCCATTGCTTGTTGAATGGTGCGTATTTGCTCATCTTCAAAATATATCCTCGCTGAGATTGGTTCAAAATAAGGCAAAAGGAAAAATTGCGTATCATTGAATATGATTGGTTGAAAGGCTTCTGCCAATCTAGTTTGTAAATAATAATCGGACTGACTGAACCAAGGTGTTCCTGTCGAAAGTCGAATACCGCTATCATGATTTCCGGATATCGCAAAAATCGGAAATCCTTCCCTTAGATTCCATTCGACCATCAATTGATTGAACACTTCAATGGCATCCACAGACGGAACACTTCGATCATAAAGATCTCCCGCAATCACGATTGCATCAACATTTTCTTCTTTTGCAATTGCTAAGATCTGGGTTAAAACATGCTCTTGTTCCTTGATTCGATCGTATCCTTGTAGTTTTTTTCCAATATGCCAATCAGCTGTATGTAAAAAACGCATCTCATCACCTCAAAAAATGTCCTTCTAATTATTATAACACTTCCCCTCATTACATGATACCTAGGATCATTACGGACTAAAACAAATAGGCAATGAAAAAAAGTTGCTGATTCCGTATAAACATAGATAGGCCCATGCTTAGAAAGAATCACAACTTTTATCATTACCTTGCACTTTGATTTTTATTGAAAAAGAATCATTTACTTTTTATTTTTGATTTCATATTTAAAGTCAGGATTGACTTCTTTGTCTAGTTGATCGAAAGCGGCTTGTGTTCTACGTTCGATTTCTGCCATTCCTTCTTTGTCTGTTTTTTTGATATCAGACAAATCGATTGGTTCACCAAAACGTACAACCACCCGTTTTCGCTTGAATAAGTCACCCAAAGTTAATGGTCCTTGGTAGACAGCAGGAACGATTTTTGCTTTTGACATTTTAGAAATCAATGCCATTCCGCCTTTTAATTCCGTTGCATGTCTTGTTCCACTTGGGAACATGATCAAACCTAAATGAGTAGATTTTAAAATTTTAACTGGCGTTTTGATGACACTAGGTCCTGGATTTTCTCTTTTTACTGGAAACGCATGGGCATGTGTCAAAATAAAGCGTAATACTGGATTTTTGAATAATTCTTCTTTTGCCATAAAGCTAAATTCTTTAGGCGAAGCTGCTACAGCAAGATATAAAGGATCCCACCAAGTTCGATGTGGCGCTACCAAAATATAATTCTCATCTTGTGGTAAAACTTCTTTATTTTCATATCGGGCATTGCCGTTGATCACTGCTAAGATCACTCGGACTAGCCCTCTCATAAATCGATAGAACATAGTCTCTTCCTTTCTAGGTGTATGGTCATAGTATGCCTAAATTTAGGAAACTTTACAAGCTACCTTGGTTCTTTTTTATAAAAATAGTATAATACAATCAATTAGTTTTTTCATTTTGGAGGGAACCCATGCTTCACGAAGATGAACGGATCGATCAATTATATGCAAATGATATTAAAATCATTCAAAGTCCTCACGTTTTTTCTTTTTCACTAGATGCTGTTTTGCTTGCTCATTTTGCACGTGTACCGAAAAAAGGACAAATCGTTGACCTCTGTGCAGGGAATGGTGCAGTCGGTCTTTTTTTGAGCAAACGAACGAATGCGTTGATTGATGGAATCGAAATTCAACCACGTTTAGCGGATATGGCAAGACGTAGTATCCAATTAAACGAGCTAACACACCAAATGACCATCCATACGCTTGATTTAAAAGAAAGTTTATCCGTTGTTCGTCATAATTCATGTGATTTAGTCGTCTGTAATCCCCCTTATTTTAAGGGATTACCAACCAATAAAAAAAATCCGAATGAGCATTTAGCGATTGCTCGACATGAAATCCATACTACCCTTGAAGATGTGATCCAAATTTCTAGTAAATTATTAAAAACCAATGGACGCTTTGCAATGGTCCATCGCCCAGACCGCTTTTTAGAAATTATTCAGTTACTAGAAAAACACCGTATCGCCCCTAAAAAAATTCAATTCGTTTATCCAAAAATGGGGAAAGAGGCAAATATTTTGTTGATCGAAGGAATCAAAGAAGGCAAATTAGATGGCTTTAAAGTTGCTTCACCGTTGATCACATACATGCCTGATGGTAGCTATACAAATGAAATCCGAGAAATTCTTTATGGCCAGTGAGCATTATTTTTATGTCTTAGCTTGTAAAGATGGCACGTTTTACGGTGGCTATACGACGGATCTTTCAAGAAGATTAGCAGAACACAATCATGGGACAGGAGCTAAATATACCCGATTACAAAAAAGGCGCCCCGTCAAAATGATCCATGCTGAGGTGTTTGCAACTAGGAGTGACGCAACAAAAGCCGAAGCAGCCTTTAAAAAACTCACGCGCTCTCAAAAAGAACGGTATTTAAAGACACAGCCCTCTCACATGTTGCCAGAACAATAATTTGGGTCAATATTACTGGGCATGTTGCCAGAACAATAATTTGGGGCAATATTACTGGGGCTGAATCGACCTTTTAAGGGAATGTATGAGAACTAAACAAAAACACAAAAATTAGTTTTTTGGCTGTTGATTGTTACCTACTTCAAACAATTGAAAAGACATCTTGAGATCCTTTCAAATGAGTTCAGCACTTATTGATAGAGGAAAATCGGCTCTATAATTTATGGGACTGATGATGTATCGAGGTTGCTTACGAAAGCTTCCAGAAGAATCCCCATATAAAGACAATCAAACGTGTAGCTTACGGATTTAAATCATTTGAGAACATGAATATTAGGATCTTTTTGAGCGATCAATTAATTAACGTGAAATAACAAAAAATCCGAGTCAGAATAAGGTTCATTCTGACCCGGATTTGATTTTATACCACTCATCGGTTCTTATTGACAAAGAATTAAAATAATGTTGAGGCGTTTTATGGATTTGATGATTTTTACATAAAGTTACAACCAAAAATCAAAAATTATTAGCAGTTATGAGTTTAAAACGATACTTTGTGAAAATATCGGCAGCATTTAAAGGTAACGTGATAAATTGAAATAGGAAGTATGGTGTCAAATTAATTTAAGGAGGTGAAGAATAATGAAAAAAGTGATACTAAAAGGCTTAATTTTAACTACATACATGGTAATGACGTGTTCAATGATTATTATAGGTGAAGTTGCTTTTGCCAGTGAAAACACTATGGCTGGTACTGAAGAAGTTATAGCCGAACCCACTAATAATATACAGTATGACATGTCAGGATTAATGATACATAGTAGCGCTAGCACGCTTAATTTTTCTGAGTATGTTTATATGCAAAACAAACCATATGGATCAAGTCGTTGGATTCCAAGCTTGACAAAAATTTGGCAAGTTAAATATAAAGACGGAAAAAAATACCAAGGCTATGTGAAGTGGACGGGTAAGTATAAAAACGGCACGCATATTGGTGCATATTATCAATACACTGGCGTATTAACTTTATAGGAAAGATAAAGTTATGATTCTTGTATAAACGAAAGGTGACAGTATATTGAAATTAAAAACGATTCGTTCTATTAGAATAGTCAAAGTAATACAGTTCTTACTTAGTTTTTCTTCTGTCTACTTACTAATAAAAGGATCTAAGTATGTATTTTTAATACCATTATTATTTGGTTTTCTCTTGGAACTAATACTTCCAAAAGAATATGGTGGTGGACTAGTTAAAAATAAAAAGAATGTATTTATAAATTCAGAAAAAATTTGGATTGAACCACTGATTGAAATTATACTTTTGATTTTATTTATTATTTTTTCAACTATTAATTGACCTAGGAAGAAGAAGATGTTTCATCTCAAAGATTCTATCTTATTCTTCTCCTTATTAAAAAAACTTCCATAAGCGCTGGATGATCGCTTTCGAGCGAAACTTCAAAACCTTCTTTCTTATGAAGAAGGAATTACCAATGCACTGATTTACCCTTACTCTAATGGAAAAATAGAAGCAAAGAATCCCCACATAAAGACAGTCAAATGTGTAGCTTACGGACTTAAATCATTTGAGAACATGAATATTAGGATCTTTTTGAGCAATCAATTAATTAACGTGAAATAACAAAAAATCCGTGTCAGAATGAGGTTTATTCTGACCCGGATTTAATTTTATACCACTCATCAGTCCTTATTGACAAAGAGCCGGAAAATCAAGATGTCTTATCTCTTATTCAACTATTCCGTACTACCATTTCCATTAGCAGAACTAGCTACACTACCACTATTAGTATTCGTATCATTTTGGGTTGATTCACTTGAAACAGTTTTCTTCGTTTTATCTTTCCCTAATAAAGTTTCGCTTACTAAATGGATATAGTGTTTCATTCCTTCTGGATTTGGATGTACTTGGTCATCATAAAACCAATCATTGTGGCTATTACTATAATCATACCAGTCGATCAATGTAAGATTATCGTATTTTTTAGCCATTTGTGCTAACAAGGCATTCACATCGTTTTGCCAACGTTTTGTAGGAACGCGGACATTTACCCAGTAAACTTTACGATCTCCTAAGGCACTCATGATGCTATCAAATTGCGATTCAGAAAAGGCTCCATTTGTTCCTAAGCCAATCAAAACCGTATCTTTCAATAAGTTTTGTTTTTTCAGTTCTTCAATATATGGCTCACTCGCATATAATTGTCGACCAACGTCTCCATCAACAACAACTTTAGGATATAACTCCTTCAAATCAGTCGCTGCATCTAACATGACTGAGTCCCCAAATGCTGTCAATTCTAATTTCTGCGCTTTCTTTCCTTGTTTAGCTGTTAGCCCATATTTATCAAGAACTGCTTGATCAACGGTGTTGGAATTATTATCTTCATTTTTCTGGCTTTCCTCCGCCAATCTTTTACTTTCAGCAATTTGTGCTTGTAATTTTTTTTGATCCGCAGTCACTGAATTCTTAGGTGCTGTAACAAAACCAACAAGAGCGATCAACACCATCAATGTTCCCGGAATGACCCAAGGTTTTTGCTTGCTGATAATCGGCTTAGTGAACCAGCCTTTGACTACTTGAATCGTTTGTCCATAATCGAATCGTGCCAAAGGACGTTCAATGTAGCGATAAGAAAGTTCGCTAATGATCAGGATCAATGAAATCTCGATCAATGTATGAAGCAAAACATGATCCGCAATATTCGCAACTTTTGCTTCATAAAAAATCATGACTGGAAATTGATACAGATAGATGCCGTAACTTCGTTTACCGATCCAAGAAAACACGGGATTGGTTAACCATTTGTTCACACTTGCGCCTGGATGCGCTGTTACCGCAACTAAAACGACACAGAAGAGACTAACTAACAGCATGCCCCCATAATAGACAAAACTATAATGATCATCTAACAAGAAAAAGAAGAGGATCAATGCGATCAGTGAAATCAATCCGGCTAGATTCAACACCCGTTTTGCTTGCTTTGGAATATTTTTTTTCAATCGGGTACTTGGCCAGACAAAAGCCAAAGCACTTCCTAACCAAATTGAAAACAATCGCGTATCTGTTCCATAATATACTCGAGTTGGATCGCCGCCTGGCGTAAACAGGATCATCATGAGGATCGCAGAAATAAGTGATCCTCCTAAGACTGTATAAACGATCCACTTCTTTTTACGTACAAAAACCATTAACAAAACAAAAAGAATGGGCCAAACTAAGTAGTTTTGACCTTCCACCGCCAATGACCAAATATGGGTAAACGGTGATTCATTGGCAAATCGATCAAAATAAGACAAACCATTTTTTATTTGCCACCAGTTGTTGACATACAATAAACTACTAACGACTGTTCCTCGTAAGTTATTCAATAACCCTCGTTGAAATAACGTAATATAAGCAGATGCAGTGATTAGTAAAAACACTAATCCTGGATATAACCTTTTCATTCGTCGGACATAAAACTGCCAAATATTGATTTTGCCATTTTGTTCCCATTCTTGCCGTAGTAAATCAGTGATCAAATAGCCTGATACAACAAAAAATATCGGGACGCCCAAATAACCACCCTTCAAACTTGTAGGGAGCAAATGGTACAAAATCACTCCTACTACTGCCAAAGAACGAATACCGTCAAAACCAGTAATGTAGCGACTATTTTTTAACCTTTTTTGTTTTTCCATTCAATATTCCAACTTTTCATAAACTTTTTTCATTTGTAATATACGTGTATTGTACAAAAATAGCAAGAAAAATTCATATGATTTTCGCTATCATTTCTATCTTCCCATAAAACTTTGAAAAAAAGAATAACTTTTTCCGCAACTTTAATAAAAATTCAACTATGAACAACATATAACTAAAAATAACCTTGAAGTCTCAGTAAGATTACATCTAACTGAAAGAATCACTTTACTAAGATCGTTACGACAAATTTAGCAAAATGAAGGGTGAAAATCTCAAAACAGGATAAACTGTTTGAAGATTCTCACCCTCCAGATACAAATCAAGCTACACAATGCCCAACTTTATCAAACGATTTGTAGAATAAAGTTGTTTCCAGCCACACTGATCGATTCATTTATTTGGATATGTCACTTTTTCTGTCAATAAGTTGCACTTGCACTAAACGCCCTCTTCATAAAACCGACCAAGAATTTGGACATTTTCGGCGATACTGACAAACGCTTGTGGATCAGAAGCTTTCATCGCTTCTCTTAACAAAGGCAACTCATAGCGTGTAACGATCGTCATCAACACCGTTTGTTTATCGTGCTTGTAAGCTCCTTCTGCCTCATTGATGATCGTGATTCCACGACGCATACAGTTTTGAATTTCATTGACTACTCGTTCGGGATGCTTCGTTACGATCATCACTTGCATTTTCTTTTGTTTCGTATACATCACGTCGGTTACTTTTCCACTGACAAAGATCGAAAGTGCGCTATAAAACATGTATTGCCAGCCAAAAAGGATACCAGCTACGAAAACAATCAATGCATTGAAGTAAATCGAAATTGAACCAATCGATTTTCCTGTCTTTTTACGAATAGTGATACTGACGATATCCAAACCACCTGAGGATAAGCCATTTCTTAAGGCTAACCCGATCCCTAACCCCATCACAGCACCCCCAAAAATCGCGCAGATGATTGGATCAGTTGAAAGAACCGTTAGAGGAAGGATATGGATACAAAGTGACGTCAATGTCACGGTGATAAATGTAAAAATCGTAAACTTCTTACCGATCTTCACCCAAGCAAGAACAAATAAAGGAATATTCAATAAGTATAAAGTCGTTGAGACGGGTACTTCGAATCCAATCAACGATTTAGATAAAGTAGTCAGTATTTGTGCCAAGCCAGTGATTCCGCTTGAATAAATATGTCCTGGTTGATAAAAAAAGTTTAGTGCTACTGATGCAATCAATGCATAAACGATAGATACCGAAAGCTTGGTCGTATAATCATGATGCGCCCAATTTTCGAAAGTTTTTTTCATTGCTTTGTATTTCCGGTTACGATTTCGTAATTTTCATATGAATTCGTATGAAGAGACAATCATTGGCTGGAAGTCAATTTCTCTCTTTTCCCGGAATTTCCTTTCTTAATTTTAATTTGGATAGTGAGTAAAGATACGTAGTATATAATGAAAGAACGAACGATTACGTTCAGTGACTACTCTATAATGATCCATCATTACACTAACCAAAAAGAAGGATTCATTCTTCGCCTATCGCATCACTAAACGTAGCATCCATTGAAAATATGGGTTAAAACTCAACTGACATTATACGCTATGGCTTAATTATAAATCGTTTTGGAATTAAATCAAGACAACATAAACAAGTACGAGAGTCTTTTTACACCTAGTCCAGACTCCCGTACTTATTATTTATAAAACGATCAATGGAATTGAGTTACTAGTCTTTTGTTCAATACGAATAAACTTAGTCCATGCTGGTTACATCAATATTCAAGTCAAATAATTGGGCATCTGATACCGTACTTGGTGCATCACTCATGACATCCGCTGCTCTACCATTTTTAGGGAAAGCAATAACTTCACGAATGTTTTCTTCACCAGCAAGTAACATCACAAAACGGTCCAAGCCAAGAGCAATACCGCCATGTGGTGGGAACCCATAATCCAATGCAGTTAATAGGAAACCAAATTGTTCCTCCATTTGTTCCTTCGTAAAGCCTAAAGTTTCTAAGACTTTTTCTTGGATTTCACGAGTATGGATCCGGATTGAACCACCGCCTAGCTCATAGCCATTCAATACGATATCATATGCTTCTGCATAGACACTAGCTGGATCTGTACTCAAGCGTTCAAGATCTTCTTCTTTTGGCATCGTAAATGGATGATGAGCGGATACGTAGCGTCCTTCTTCTGCAGAATATTCAAATTGTGGCCATTCTGTGATCCACAAGAAATTGAATTTTGATTCATCAATTAAGCCTAATTCTTTTCCTAAGCGTGTACGGATTGCACCTAGTGTTGCAGCTACGATTTCTTTTGTATCCGCACCAAATAATAAAATGTCTCCAACTTCAGCGTTTGTCGCTTGAACGATTGCTTCTGTTGCATCTCCCATAAATTTAGCGATTGGACCTTTCAAGCCGTCCTCTTCTACTTTTAGCCAAGCTAATCCCTTCGCACCAAATTGGCTAGCGTATTGCCCAAGATTATCTAAATCTTTACGAGAGTAGTTGCTTGAAGCATTTTTAGCATTTAAAACTTTGACGACGCCACCTTTTTCAAGAGCCATTTGGAAGACTTTGAAATCAACATCTTTGACGATTTCACTTAAGTCGATCAACTCCATCTCAAAACGTGTATCTGGTTTATCACTACCGTAGCGATTCATTGCTTCGTCATACGTCATGCGAGGAAACGGTAAAGTAACGTCGATTCCACGAACATCTTTCATCACTTTCGCAATCAAGCCTTCGGTATAAGCTTGGATTTCTTCTGCCGTCAAGAATGTCGTTTCAATATCTACTTGAGTAAATTCTGGCTGACGATCACCACGAAGATCTTCGTCACGAAAACAACGAACGATTTGGTAGTAACGATCAAACCCTGCGTTCATCAATAATTGTTTAAACAACTGCGGTGATTGAGGTAAAGCATAAAAGTGCCCTGGGTAAACACGCGAAGGAACAAGATAGTCACGAGCCCCTTCTGGCGTTGATTTTCCTAAATAAGGTGTTTCGATATCCATGAAATCATTATCATCTAAATAATGACGGATTGCTTTCGTTGTTTCATTTCTCATTTTGATATTTTTCGTCATTTTTGGACGACGCAAATCTAAATAACGATATTTCATACGGATCTCGTCTCCGACTGTTTGATCGTCTTCAATCAAAAACGGTGGTGTTTTTGCTTTGTTCAAGATAACAATTTCGTTTGCGAATACTTCATATTCACCAGTGACCATTTTAGGGTTGATGGCTAGCTCTTCACGTTTACGAACCACACCAGTGATTTCAATCACGTATTCACTCCGACATTTATCCGCGATTTCCCATGCTTCTTTATTGACTTCAGGATTGAAAACGATTTGGACGATTCCTTCTCGGTCACGTAAATCAATAAAGATTACTCCCCCTAGGTCTCTTCGCTTTTGTACCCACCCTTTTAATGTAACAGTTTGATCTAGTTCTTTTGCTGAAATCAAACCGCAATAAGTTGTTCTTTGTGCCATTTTTCTTTTTCCTCCTACTCGAATAAAGTCATTTCATCATAGACTTCATCAAAATGTTCATAAACTTCTGTTAAACTAAAGCTTTTTTCTTTTCTATTAGCCATTGATTTGACTGTGACGGTTTGGTTTTCCAGCTCATCTCCGCCAATAACTAACACTAACTTAGCATTCGCTTTATCAGCCGTTTTGAATTGTGCTTTTGCTTTACGATCCATAAAATCACGATCAGCTGAAAACCCAAAATTGCGGATCGTTTGCACCAGTTTCAATGCTTCGATATTCGTTTCTTCACCTAAAGCCACGACATAAGCATCTAATTCATTAAATGCCGGAATCACGACTTCTTCTGCTTCCATTGTTAACAGCAAGCGTTCAATCCCCATCGCAAAACCAAAACCGGGTGTTTGAGGTCCGCCTAGTTCTTCAACCAGATTATCGTAACGTCCACCTGCACAAATCGTCGCTTGTGCGCCCATCTTTGGTGCATCACTCATAATCTCAAAGATTGTATGTGTATAGTAATCCAACCCTCGAACCATCGTGCTATCGATTTCGTAAGGTATATTAAGTGCATCCAACATAGCAACGACCATATCAAAATGTTTTTGCGCTGTTTCGCTTAAGAAATCTAAAATCGATGGTGCATCAGCAACAAACTTTTGATCTCGTTTGTCTTTACTATCTAACACCCGCAACGGATTCTCATGCAAACGACGTTGTGAATCTTCACTCAACTCTTTTTCAAATGGTGAAAGATAGTCGATCAATGCTTGACGATATGCTTGACGCGTTTCTTTATCTCCTAGCGAGTTGATCACTAATCGAATTTGAGTGATTCCTAATTGTTTGAAGAAATCAAGGGCCATAACCATGCTTTCCACGTCAGTTGCTGGATTGTCAGAACCAAAAGCTTCTACTCCGATTTGATGGAATTGACGTAAACGACCTTTTTGAGGGCGTTCATAACGAAACATTGGTCCCATATAAAATGTTTTATAAGGTTTTGCATATTCTGGTCCAAATAATTTATGTTCCACAAAAGAACGAACGATCGGTGCTGTTCCTTCTGGACGTAAAGTGATGTGGCGTTCCCCTTTGTCATAGAAATCATACATTTCTTTTGACACGATATCCGTTGTATCCCCTACACTTCGAGAAATGACTTCATAGTGTTCAAAAATAGGCGTGCGGATTTCATTGTATTGATAATCTCTAAACAATAAACGCGCTGTTTCTTCCACGAACTGCCATTTTTCTGACTCACCAGGTAAAATATCATTTGTTCCTTTTGGTCTTTGGAAACTCAT
Source organism: Enterococcus sp. C74 (assembly GCF_040887125.1). Lineage (NCBI taxonomy): Bacteria > Bacillati > Bacillota > Bacilli > Lactobacillales > Enterococcaceae > Enterococcus > Enterococcus sp. C74. The sequence goes on from NZ_JBFOFA010000005.1 coordinate 183,134, forward strand.
TTTTTTCTCCCCTTTACTTTTCTATGTAAAAAAAAAATCCACCCTTATTCATTACGAACAAGGGTGAATGACTAATTCATACACGGTACCACCTATTTTTGAAAGATTGCTCTTTCCTCTAACGATTAACGCTCGTACACGGGACGGCTTTTCACTCGTCCATCTCCAGAGTGTCTTTTAGAACCTAAAACTTTAGATCATTTTCAGCCTTGATGATCCTCTCTTGTAAAGCTTCAGAAACTTACTCGCTCTTTCATTGATATTTTCAATATTACCTATAACCTACTAAAAACAAGGCGTAAAGTCAAGAAAAATCTGTAAATCAACTGAGAATTAATAAGGTGCTAACCGACTAGCTGAATGAAACATCTCTTTAATTACTAGCATCCTTCATTCCAGCACACGCTCATTTTTTCAGAGCTAACTTCTTCTGTCACGACCTTCTCTGTATTTTTCTAAAAATCTTTAAAGAGTTGATCAATGGTATGGTAATCAGTGGACGATAAATGAATATCTAATGCACGAGCATTATCTCTAACTTGTTCCGGTTTTTTTGCTCCAGGTATCACGACAGAAATCCGTGGATTTTTCATATACCAAGCTAAAACGAGTTGAGCAATACTAGCTTGATTGTTTTTCGCAATCGGTGCAAGTTGTTCGACAGCCTGAATGATTTTTTCAAACCTCTCTCCTTGAAAATCCGGATTCTTCTTACGAGGGTCATCTGACGCCATACTTTTAAGACTATTTAAGTGATATTTTCCCGTTAACAAGCCGGAAGCAAGTGGAAAATAAGGGACGAAACTAATGTTATGTTGTTCAAGATAAGGCCAACGTTCTTTTTCAGCTTCACGATGGATCAAACTAAATTTATCTTCAACAACATCAACATAGCCATCTTGATTTGCTTCTTTCAGTTGAGTCATTGAAAAATTAGAGACTCCGATTGCACGGATCTTCCCTGCTTCTTTTAGTTTGTGCAACGCAGCGACTGCTTCATTTTTTGGCGTTTCTTTATCTGGAAAATGGATATAAAAAATATCAATATAATCAGTTTGTAAACGTCGGAGTGCTTCTTCTACAGAACGGGTCAAAAATTCTGGTGAATTATTGAATACCCCTTTTTGTCCAGGAACATGGGCAGCTTTAGTGGCAATGATCACCCGTGAACGATCAAATTCATTTTCTTGCAAGACTTCACCGATCAGTTCTTCTGAACGTCCATTTCCATAAGCATAAGCAGTATCAATTAAATTGATGCCGTTTTGCAAAGCGGTTCGTACAACTTCTTTCCCAGTTTCATCTTTTAAGTTAGCAAAGAGATTATGACCACCAATCGCATTCGCTCCTAAGCCAAGTTGTTCAGCGTAAACTTGTGAATGTCCAATTCTTATTTCTGCCATTCGCAATTCCTCCTTTTTTCTTTAGTCTAAAACAAAAAGAAAAAAAGCTAAACTAAAAGAACTTTTGAAACAAGAGGTTGTGAAAGCAACGGGAAGCTCCGATGATAATAAGAAAGAATTTTTTAAAACAGCTTCTCATGTTTTGAAAAATTCAGGCTTATCTCAAGGAGCTGATGCTTGAACACCGTTTACTTGCTTTAGAATAAAAAATAAAGCCCCCCAAAAGTTAGTTTTTTTAGTCTAACTTTTTTTGGGGGGCGCTACAGAATGAGATTTATATTTCAGACTTTTTATTTTCTACGCACTATTCTTTATATAAGAGTACACGACTATTAGGATAAGTTGGAAATTGATTACTAGGGATCGTCCAATCTTGTTCAGGTACTGAAAATTCATAATGGTTGACTAATTGGTCAGAAAAGACCCGTAAACTGTGTAAAGTGATCCATTCTCCTGCACAGCGATGCATTTGTCGAAAGTCTCCTCCACCTTGAGCAAGCATCTCATATTCCTCTTCGTAAGAAAGATCTTTTGCTTTCCCTAAATAACGTTTGATCATGAATGAATCTGGCGCATCGATTGTACGCTCATCATGATTCGTCCCGTATAGATCCAAAATAACCCAACTATCTTTAGGAATAAGATAGCCGTCAACTGACACATCTTTTAAAGCAATGGCTGGCAACATTGGGAAAAATGGATAGTAACGACGCATTTCCTGAATAAACGGATCTTGAAGTTCTGTAAAGTCATTTTTTAACTGCTGTTTTAAGTCTGGTCGACTGAATAAAGCATGTCCCATCAAAGCTGCCCAGACTGTCAATGCTACAGTTGGTCGAATAATATTGAGCAATTCCACCGCAGCCACTTCGATTGGCAACAAATTACCATCAAGATCAGTTGCTTGGGCAAAAGCATATAAAGCGACATCTTCTTTACCTGGAACAGGGTTTGCTCGTGCATCCTCAATCAACCTTTGAGCCCATTGTTCAGATTTTTTACGATTTTCAACCCCTTTGATATGATCGATTGGCGACGTAAATGTCTCACTGATCATAGAAATTTGGTAATCAGCGAACTGATTGATTTCTTCATCGGTCAATTCTGCTAAGTTGATTCCTGACCATTCACAAATCGAAGTAAATAGTACTTGTTTACTTAAATCAAATAATTCAAATTGTCCATGTTGTTCGTTTAACGCTTGAGACAAATTTTTTTCTAAAATTTGATGGTACGTATCCATTCTTTCCGGTGTCATCAAATCCATAAAAATCGATTTGCGATGATGGTGTTGGGCACCGTCTAGTGTTTGAACACCATCTTTCCCAAACAACGTTTTTAATACTAATTTAGGCATTGCTCCTTTTCGTTTGAAATTCCTTGGATCATAAAAAATTTGAGCGGCTTCTTTTCCATAGATCACAATCGCTTCTTTATTGAAGATTTTTGCTTTCACTACTGGCGCATTTGCCTCTTTACGTAATTCCTCTAACAAGTGATAACCTTGCTCATATCGTTTTTTAATCTCGGTTATCTTTATATCGACTACTGGTACCTCTTTCATCTTTTATCTCCTCCAATAGAACACTTCATCTATTATTAGCTTATCTTTTTTTTAGATAGCTGACAAAAAAAGTGTTCTAAAACCAAAAAGACCAAATGGACTCGATTTTAGAACTATTTCTCCTCTAAAATCACTCTTTTTTCCTTAAAAAATAGGTTCCCCCATCTGTATGACACTTTTCGAGTAGGCACACAAAAAACCGAACACTCAAAGATTCATCGCTTGTGCGAATCTCTGAGGATCGGTTAAAGAAATTGACGAGTCCTGCTCATCTTATTTCAATCAATTATGAATATACTAGCATCTCTTATTTATTTTGAGAATCAATAATGATAGTAACCGGACCGTCATTGATCAAAGATACTGCCATGTCAGCTCCAAATTGGCCGGTTGCTACGGTAATCCCTCTATTTCTAATCCCTTCATTAAAAGCCTCGTATAGTGGAATAGCTGTTTCGGGACGAGCTGCTGAGATGAAACTTGGACGATTTCCTTTTTTAGTATCTGCAAACAGCGTAAATTGGGACACACTCAAAATTTGTCCTTCGACATCTTCTACACTACGGTTCATTTTTCCTTGTTCATCTTCAAAAATACGCATTTGTGCAATTTTTTTTACTAAATAATCAACATCATCTTGCGTATCTTTTTCATGAATACCTAGTAAAATAACCAGCCCTTGATCGATCTTCCCAACTTCTTGTTGATCGATCGTCACTGAAGCTTTACTTACTCGTTGGACAACAGCTCTCACGTGTTTTCCTCCTAACCATTGGTTCGTCGCACGCTATACACATCTGGTACAGCTTTGATTTTATCCACGATGCTCTTTAGGTGAGCAAGATTTTGGATCCCTACTGTTAAATGGATCGTTGCCATTTTGTCTTTGTTGGTTCTCGCTTCCACGCTGTTTAAGTTTTTAGTCATGGTATTTACCGTTTGTAAGACATCATTTAACATGCCGGAACGATTATAACCATAAATTTCCAGATCAGCATCATATTCTTTTCTGGTATTCGAGGTATCTTCCCATTCAACTTCAATCAGGCGTTCGGCTACATTCGGCTTGTCTACTTGGACATTCGGACAGTCTCTTCGGTGAATTGAGATTCCTCTTCCTTTAGTGATATAACCCACGATATCATCTCCAGGGATCGGGTTACAGCAACGACTGATCCGAATCAACAAGTTATCGACACCTTGAATCACGACACCACCTTCATGGCGAACCTTCATTTTTTCCGGTTCTTTTTTCGGTTGGTTCATGATTTCTTCAGCTTCTTGTTTTTGTTGCTCGATCTTTTGTTCTTTTCTTTCTTTTTCAGTCAAACGGTTCGCCATCGTCAATGCACTAACTTCACCATAACCCACAGCTGCATACATATCATCTTCCGTTTGATAATTCAGCTTTTCTAAAGCATCTTGCAGCTTACTTTTTGCTAAAATTTCTTTTGGTGCAAAGCCTAGATCGATGATACATTTTGTGATTGCTTCATGTCCTTTGATGATATTTTCTTCTCTGTCTTGCGCTTTGAAGAAACGTTTGATTTTATTACGAGCTTTACTCGTAGCAACTAATTTCAACCAATCTCGACTTGGACCAAACGAATTAGGTGAAGTCAAAATCTCAATAATGTCTCCATTTTTCAACTTATAATCTAATTGAACCATTTTGCCGTTGATTTTGGCACCCGTTGTTTTATTTCCAATGTCAGTATGGATACTATAAGCAAAATCTAAAGGTCCAGAACCTTTTGGCAGTTCTGTCACGTCCCCTTTAGGAGTGAAAACATAGACCTTATCACTAAAGATATCTCCTTTGACACCTTCCATAAATTCTGAAGCATCATAACTTTCATCTTGCAGTTCAATGATTTCGTGGAACCAGCTTAATTGTTTCGTGATACCATCTGGTTCGACCTTATCATTTTTACCTTCTTTGTATGCCCAATGTGCAGCCACCCCGAACTCGGCGATTTCGTGCATTTCTTGAGTTCGTATCTGGATCTCTACCGGATTTCCAGCTGGTCCAATGACTGTTGTATGCAAGGATTGATACATATTTGCTTTAGGCATAGCAATATAATCTTTAAACCGCCCTGGCATTGGTTTCCATTTGGTATGGATTGCTCCTAAAACAGCATAACAATCCTTGATAGAGTCAACGATTACCCGTATTGCAAGTAAATCATAGATTTCATTGAATTGTTTCTTTTGGTCTTTCATTTTCCGATAAATAGAATAAATGTGTTTAGGACGTCCATAGATTTCTGCATAAATATCTAGTTCTTCTGTTGCTAGACGAATATCTTCGACTGTGGCGTTGACATATTTTTCTCGTTCTTCTCGTTTCGTTTGCATCAAATGCACGATTCGATAATATTGTTTAGGATTGAGATAGCGAAGTGCGGTATCTTCTAATTCCCATTTGATTCGACTGATCCCCAAGCGATGAGCTAATGGTGCATAAATTTCTAAAGTTTCTTGGGCGATTCGACGTTGTTTATCTTCACGAAGATGTTTTAGCGTACGCATGTTATGTAGTCGATCAGCTAATTTCACCATAATTACACGTAAATCTTGCGCCATAGCTAATAACATCTTTCGATGATTTTCTGCTAATTGTTCTTCATGTGATTTGTATTTAATTTTCCCTAGTTTCGTTACACCGTCAACTAACATCGCAACGTCTGGACCAAATTCTTCTTTCAAATCATCCAAAGTAACGTCGGTGTCTTCTACAACATCATGCAAAAAACCAGTTGCAACAGTATGGGGGTCCATTCTTAAATCAGCTAAGATCCCAGCAACTTGGATAGGATGGATAATGTATGGTTCGCCTGATTTACGAAACTGGCCATCGTGAGCAGCCGTTGCATAATCGCAAGCTTTTTGAACAAATGCTACATGATCAGGTCCCATGTATTGGCTAACCAATTTAATCACTCCAGGACCTGTCAATAATTCTTCTTTTGGCATGGAACATCCCCCTTTCAAAGGTTACGAACAACAGCTGTTGCTCCGAATAATATTAAAAACCATTCTTCTTTTTTATAACATAACTAGAAACAAACTCATGCACACCATTCATTTGATGTCATCCGTTGTTTACAATAAAATAATTGTTTTTATTATACAGATTGTTCGGAATTTTTTCAATTTTTCCTGATTTTATTCAGTTATTATCAGTGAGTGAGCTCCCACTGATAACTTGCCGCACTTAAAAGATAAAGAGGTGCCGTCTCCGTACGTAAAATCCGTGGTCCTAATCCACATAAGATTCCACCTTTTGCAACAAAGGCTTCAACTTCTTCAGGAGCAAGACCTCCTTCAGGACCAAAAATGGCTAAAATCCGACTACCATCAGTGAGTTCTTGGAATACCTTAGCTAAATTGGCTAGTTCTCCTTGTTTTGCTGACTCTTCATAAGCAATCAACAACACATCATAAGCAGATAGTCGATCAAAAAGAGCTTGCTGACTTTCCAATAATTCCACTTGGGGCGCAATCTGTCTATGAGATTGTTCAGCTGCTTCTTGAGCAATTTTGTTCAAACGTTCTTGACGTTTGTTTCTTTTTTTCGCATCCCATTTTACAATAGATGTTTTAGCTGGAAAGCCAATAAATCCATGCGCACCTAATTCTGTTCCTTTTTGAACGATCCAGTCTAGTTTATCCCCTTTTGGATAACCACTGGCAATCGTGATGTTATTGGGTAATTCCTTTTGGCTTTTTTCTTTTTCAAGCTCGCTCAAATAAACGGTATCTTCACTGATTTCTGTGATTTCCGCACGAATCGATACTTGATCGTTGAATGCTAAATAGACTTGATCTTTTGGCGCCATGCGCATGACCCGTACGATATGATAAAATGCCTCTCCCGAAAGTTCGAAGCGTGTATTTGGTTGATACGCCTCTTCTAAAAAGTAACGTTGCATTTATTCCACCTCAGGCTTTTTCAAGATAATTGCATACCAATCTTTTTGTTGGAAAATTTGATCAACGACAAAGCCCTGTTCTTTCATGGCGTCAATGACCATTTGTTTTTTTTCTTCAATGATACCAGATACGATCAGGCGCCCCGTTTGTTTTAATAAGCGCCAAGCATCAGGGATCATCAACAAAATAATATCTGCTAAGATGTTCGCCACGATAACATCACTTTCGATTGTGATGCCGTTCAATAAATCATTAGCAGCTACGTGAACATCTTTGGCTACTTCATTCATATCCATATTTTCTTTCGCTGCACGAACAGCCACTTCATCCAGATCATAGGCATAAACATCTTTGGCTCCTAAGTATTTTGCTGCGATACTTAAGACGCCAGAACCAGTTCCTACATCTAAAAGTGTTTCTCCGCCACGCAATACCGTTTCTAATGCTTGCAATGTTAAAGAGGTAGTTGGATGTGTCCCTGTTCCAAATGCCATTCCAGGATCTAATGTAATGATCTTTTCTAATGGATCACTTGTTTGATACGCTTCCCAACTAGGCACGATCGTTAACATTCTGGTGATCCGTACTGGGTGATAATACTTTTTCCAAGCAGTTGCCCAGTTGCTTTCTTCCACTTCACTAACGGTGATGATATTTTTACCGATCGCCAAGCCAAATTCTGGGAGTTGGGCTACACGGTCTTTGATAAAAGGCAAAATCTCTGGTAAAAAAATCGTTTCAGGGAAATAAGCCATCACCAGTGCGCCTTCTGTTAATGAAGTAAAATCTTCTTTATTCAAGATTTCCCCATATTGATCAGACTTGAAATTTTCAACGTCTAAAGCATCTTCAATCGCAACACCGCTTGCTCCTGCTTCCATTAGTATATTAGCCACAGCTTCCACTGCTTCACTGGCGGTTTCAACTTTTACTTCATTCCATTTCATGACATTCACTCCTTAATAACTTGGATAAGGCAAATAGACGTCCGTCTCATTTTGCTGTTTTTCTTCGACTAGTTTTGCTAACTGTTGATTGTCCCAATTCAACTCAAACACTGCTGTTTCATCATCTGCATCAAGAAAATCTAAGAGATCACTTTGCCCTTGCGCTAATACTTCGTTCAAATACTCAATCAATGCATCAATGACCGATTTGATTATCCCTTTCTTTCCTTCATAAGGAATAACCGCTAAATAATCTTTTTCATCAAAATGGGATTTTTGTGGATTGAACAATAAAATACCATCTTCAAATTCAATGATTTCTTCTTCGGAAACTACACCTTCGGCATCATCGATTTCCAAATGCGCTTTATTTTCTGCAAATAGTCGGACAATGATTTCAATCGTATGGTTTTTCGTATCCCAGTCTAATGCCACATCATAATCAGTGATCGTTTTTTCGATTGTTTTGTCTAAGTAGTCTAGTAAGTTTGTTTTTTTCATTTTTTCTTCCTCCAGCCCCAGTCTTCCTCCACCAGGTTCTTTCTTTGTAATGATAGATATGGATTTCCAGCCACTACAAAACGTAATGGTTTGTCTGTCCATTCTCCTTTGTTAGGAATACCGATCCTTGGCAAAGCCATGATTTTCTTAGGTATTTTTGTTTTTTCAAAAACAAAATGCAACGGACTGTCTAAAATCGATTGTCCATAAAGTTCTTGTGGTAATCCTAATGCCGCTACCAATTTTCCGGGACCGTTACTAATATCAGGACCAGTCTTCCCACCTCTGTTAATGCTCATTTGAGCCACACCAGTTGCAGGCTCGATTGCACGGATCATTACCCCTTGTGGAATCCCTTCAGGTTGCGTAATAATATTTAAAATACGGTGGGTGTGCATCGTATAAAGATAAATCGTTCCTGGCTTTTCATACATCGCTGCCACTCGTGGGGTTCTGCGCATCCCAAAACTATGAGCCGCTTCATCTTCTGGACCAAGATATGCCTCTGCATCAACGATGTAACCACCAACGGTACCAGTTGGCGTAACATATTCTAAATACATCCCTAAAAGATCTCTGGCAACTTCGGGTGTTGTTTTATTCAATAAAAGTTCATCTAATTGCTCTTTATTTGTCATTTTATTCACCACCCTTATCATACACAATATTGAAAGCATAAGCTATGGAAACCAAGAAAAACCTACAGCAATAGACAGGCAGATAAGAATAGCCGAAAAATCCCAAAAATAGGAAGAACTATCTTCGGATTCTCCGGCTTATTTTTCAGAACTAGACACTTCTGTCACAGCCTTTTATAGGATTTTACATAGACCGTTCAAACCAGAACAAGGTTTAGCATTCATTATTTACCGAGCACCAGTCGGCGAGTATAGATCCCCTGACCAGAATGCATCACTGCATCATCAATGATCGACACGAGACGATCTTCACGTGTGACAGGAGGTGTCCAGTTGGAATCAATGACTTCATCAAGTGTTCCTTCATCGACTTGTTCCAAGTACTCAATCGTCAATGAAACACTATTAGCTAAATAATCTGTAAGTAGTTTTTTGTCTGTTACGACGACTTTTTTTGCTTCCGCAGGTGTGTGTTGCCAATCTTGCGTATCATCAGGCAGATCTAATGCAAATTTTCCAGACCAGTCTTGACTAAACCACAGTGGTTCACTATTTTTCAAATCGGATATTTGAAGGTCTAATTCTCGAGCAGTATGCCAGATCAGCCAAGTTACTGATTTGATCAAAGGTGCCGGCATCGTATTTGCTTCTGCTACATCTAGCTGGTCTAACGTTTCTTCAAACCGTTCTTGTGCTCGTAACAATGTTTCACTCAATAATCGTGTCGCTTTCATTTTTTTCCTCCTCTAAGCCATCTATGTCTTCACTCCCTTTATTTTACCTCAAATCAGAATAAACGAGGAAACTGGTGCTTTATTTTAAAAGTCCCCCAGTCCTTTCAATAAGGATCCTCTCTGTTAAACTTAGCTTGAATATGAGTAAACTCGTTTCCTTTCACTTTTACGGTTTACGGCGTTCTAAATTAGCGTTACCATAAAGTGGATTGTCTTAATGTATGGTATAATTAACGAACGAAAAATAAAAAAAGGAGGCCGTTTTATGCAGCAACCTTTAGCTTATCGGATGCGTCCACGAACGATCGATGAAGTCGTAGGACAAGAACATTTAGTTGGTGAAGGAAAAATTATTCGGCGAATGGTTGATGCCAAAATGCTGTCTTCCATGATTTTATATGGTCCACCAGGAACTGGTAAAACCAGTATTGCTAGTGCGATTGCTGGCTCAACCAAATTTGCCTTTCGCATGCTCAATGCAGCAACTGATTCCAAGAAAGACTTACAAGTAGTTGCCGAAGAAGCCAAAATGAGTGGCACTGTCATTCTCTTACTTGATGAAATCCATCGTCTTGATAAAACGAAACAAGATTTTTTGCTCCCTCATCTGGAAAATGGACGGATCATCATGATTGGCGCAACAACTGAAAACCCCTATATCACGATTAATCCTGCTATTCGCAGTCGAACACAGATTTTTGAAGTAAAACCCTTAAACGAATTAGATATCCAGCAAGCGGTTCGATCAGCTCTAAGTGATAAAGAGCGTGGACTTGGTAATCTAGCTATTGAATTAGACGAAAACGCTTTGCTTCATCTATCACGGGCAACGAACGGCGATCTTCGAAGCACACTCAACGGCTTGGAATTAGCGGCTCGTTCGACCGAGCCAAATGAACAGGGCATCATTCACTTGACGCTAACGATCGTTGAAGAATGTATCCAACGAAAAGCCCTCACTCATGATAAAGACGGAGATGCTCATTATGATGTGATTTCAGCTTTTCAAAAATCGATCCGAGGAAGCGATGTTGACGCAGCACTTCATTATTTAGCCCGTTTGGTTGAAGCTGGTGACCTGGCAAGTATCTGTCGGCGCTTGATGGTGATTGGTTATGAAGATATTGGTCTAGGAAATCCTGCTGCCGCAGCTAGAACTGTCAATGCTGTCTTAGCTGCTGAACGTCTAGGACTTCCCGAAGCAAGGATTCCTTTAGCAGATGCCGTAGTTGATCTTTGTCTCTCTCCTAAATCAAATTCTGCTTATGCCGCTTTAGATGAAGCGATTGCTGATATCCGCTCAGGCAACGCTGGCGAAGTGCCCGATCATTTACGAGACAGTCATTACCAAGGAGCCAAGGCATTGAATCGTGGGATTGGTTATCAATACCCTCACAATTTTGATCAAGCCTGGGTGAACCAACAATATTTACCCGACAAATTAAAACAAGCGTCTTATTATCATCCGAAGACTACAGGAAAATATGAACAAGCCCTTGGGCAACAATATCAGCGAATCAAAGAATGGAAAAAATCAGGAGGCAATAAGCCAACGACATAGACTTGATTTTCCATGAGCGCTCTCATTGCTCTTTTTATTTCCATATGCTACTATAGAGGTGGGAAATCTGTGATGTTCGAATTGTCCTCTTTGTGTGTTGACCGAACATTTTTATTGATATCTTGGGACCCGTCTTGTGTCACTGCTGGTAACATGCCTTATCATTTGGTAGTTCGAGGCTACGACCGTGGGACCCACCTGCTTGAATTCGCGGGATCAATACTACAGGACGAACAACGGCATTAACGGAGATTACCATTTTTTGAAGATTAAGGGGCTATGCCAATTACTTGGTACAGCTCCTTTTTTTTCGAGTAGATCCCTTGAAAAACATTATTTGACCAATCTTTAGACTTTTGGAGGAATTTCTATGATTCAACTTTTAATGGGCATTGCCGCATTATTATTATTATTTGTTAGCTATTATTTATTAAAAAAACAACCCATCTTTTTCGTATTAATAGAAGAAACAGAAAAAAATCGTGGCTATTTACAATTCTATGGTGCCATTTACGCTTTCCTAGGGGTGTTAGGTATTTTTGTCGCCTTCTTCAATCAACGATTTATTGCTTTGGCTTACCTGCTCTTGGTCATTATTGTTGCTTCTGTCTTCAGTTTTACTTTCGCTCGGAAAATGGTCAAACCAAACAGTAAATAATTCTCTTTTTGTTCAACTTGTTTTACAATAGAATTATAAATGATTGATTTATCTGAAGGAGTGAATGCTTATGTTACAACAGTACAAAAAAATTATGGTTGCCGTAGATGGCTCTGATGAAGCTGAATTAGCTTTTAAAAAAGCCGTAAACGTTGCTATCAGAAATAATGGAGAACTTTTATTAGCACACGTGATTGATACTCGTTCTTTCCAAACCGTTTCATCATTTGATGGCATGTTGGCAGAGCAAGCAACTGAAATGGCGAAGCAAACGCTAGCTGATTATGAAGCAAATGCTAAAAAAGCGGGATTGAACAATGTTACTACCGTGATTGAATACGGCTCGCCGAAACAAATCATCGCTAAAGAAATTCCTGAGGATAACCATGTAGATTTAATCATGTTAGGTGCAACAGGATTGAATGCTGTTGAACGTCTATTTATTGGTTCTGTTTCAGAATATGTGATTCGTAACGCCACTTGTGATGTTCTAGTGGTACGTACTGATTTAGAGAATAAATTACCTGAAAAAGAATGATTAATTACTAAACAAGCGGTTGTGACAAAAGTAAAGAATACTTTTGTCACAACCGCTTTTATTTATTTTTACATATGCTAAAGAGCTTGGCACGTTCTTTTGTTCCAAGCTCTTTTTTAGATTATTTATCCAATCAATCATTTTTTCTAACCTAATCGATTTCATGATAAAAATATTTCTTTGTCATCAATTCGCCTATTTATTTCCTTTAGGAAGTACAATAATGTGCGCATCATTATAAGCTTTTTGTGCTTCTTGTACTTTCGCTAACAGTCTGTCTTTATAAGGTCCATCCACAAGACGGTGGACAAGATTCAATGCAGTATTAATATCATTTTGAGTATTGTTTGTACTTGGTTTACCATTAAAAAACAGACGATCCACCACTGGCGTTGCGTTTGATACAGCAATTAACTGATCGTATTTTTCATGCAATTCATTGGTCGTATAGCCTTCTAAAAATGGAATGTTTATATAAGGAAGTTCACCTAGTTTTTCTGCAAGATCGATCATTTCTTCTGTTGTAAAACTACCTTTAGGATTACCGATATCTCCATCAATAAAGTGTTTATCCATCGTCTCATTCGCAACTTGCCATTTTTGCATCAATGTATCGTATGCTTTTTGTGCTTGATTGACTTTTTCCAATAACGCTGTTTTTTGATCACTATCTGGTAAGCTTTCGACTTGTTGTTTCGCCGCATCAATTTGAGCTTTAGTATTGCCTACTTTTGCTCCATTTCCATCAAACAAATTATTTACTATCGTTAAAGCATCTTCGATTGCTGAATTCAAGATAGAAACTTGTTTGCTCAAAATTTCTTTCCCTTGTTCATCTAAGCTCACTAAAGTAATTGTTTTAGACGTTGCTGATACTTTATTTTTTGCATATACTTCAAATCGATTATTCTTTAACAACTTAAATCCTGGGAAGTACTCTTTTCCATCTACTATCAATTTGAATTTCTTGACATTGCCGGTCACGCTTCCTGTAATATAATCAGTGTTTACTTTATAATAATCTACAACTAAGCTTGGAGCGTTAAGGGTGATTTCTTGCATGCCGATTTCTATACCTTCAGCATTTAAAACTTTTAAAATCACTTTTTTGGAATCTACTGTTACTTTATTTTTTGCATACACTTCAAAATTATTATTCTCTAAAAGTTTAAATCCTGGTGTATATTCTTTGCCATCAACAATTAATTTGAATTGTTTAGCCTCACCTGCAATTTGACCTTTGATGTAATCTTTACCTACTGTATATTCTTCCACCGTTAATTTAGGTGATTGTACAGCAACTTCTCTTGTACCTGTTTCTTTTCCATTTGAATCAAAACTTTTCACTGTAACTGTTTTTGTTGTCGAAGGAATCCTTTTCCCAATATAAAGTTGAAATTTATTGTTTGCTAATAATTTAAATCCTGGTGTGTATTCTTTGCCATCAACAATCAACTTGAACTTCTTGATTTTCCCACTGTATTCTCCCGTCATATGGACATTTCCATAATGATAAACATCCACTTTGAATGCATTTACTCTATCATCCAAAGCTGCTTGAGCGATTTCTAATTTTTTCAATAATTGTGCTTTAACAGGAGATATATTATTTACCGCATCTACTTTTCTTCTAGCTTCATCTATTGCTTCTTGAGTATTACTTTCTTTGGGAGTGTCTCCATTAAAGAGCTGATTTACAGCTTCTACCGCTTGTTTTTCTGCAGGATCTTGGACAATATGTGCATCATTATAAGCTTTTTGTGCTTCTTGTACTTTCGCTAATAGTCTGTCTTTATAAGGTCCATCCACAAGACGGTGGACAAGATTCAATGCAGTATTAATATCATTTTGAGTATTGTTTGTACTTGGTTTACCATTAAAAAACAGACGATCCACCACTGGCGTTGCGTTTGATACAGCAATTAACTGATCGTATTTTTCATGCAATTCATTGGTCGTATAGCCTTCTAAAAATGGAATGTTTATATAAGGAAGTTCACCTAGTTTTTCTGCAAGATCGATCATTTCTTCTGTTGTAAAACTACCTTTAGGATTACCGATATCTCCATCAATAAAGTGTTTATCCATCGTCTCATTCGCAACTTGCCATTTTTGCATCAATGTATCGTATGCTTTTTGTGCTTGATTGACTTTTTCCAACAACGCTGTTTTTTGATCACTATCTGGTAAGCTTTCGACTTGTTGTTTCGCCGCATCAATTTGAGCTTTAGTATTGCCTACTTTTGCTCCATTTCCATCAAATAGATTATTGACTGCATCAGTAGCCTGTTGAATCACTTCATCTGCAAGTGTATTCTTCTGTTCCGGTACTGGCACACTTGATGCGTTCTGTTCTTTTGTAGTGGAAGATGTTGTTGTTTCTTCTACTTTTTTATTTTCTTTTTCTTCTGAAGCGTGTGTTTGACTTGTTTCACTCGCCTGACTTGATTGATTTGATTGATTTGCTTCTTCTTTTTTCTCATTTTTTTCCGAAGTAGTAATAGTGATGCCTTCTCCCGCCCCATTTTGATCTGCATGGACCATTGGTGTCACTACTCCAGATAAACTAGATAATACTAATGCACTCGTAGTTGAAAACGACACTAAATTCTTTTTCAAGTTCCCCTTTTTCAATTAAAAACCACCCTTTTTTGTTTATTTGATTTAAGGAAATAATAACCTATTCGGGCTCGCTATTTTTTTAATTATTTAAAAAAAAATGTCATTTTTTTAAATAGACTATTTTATAAAATAAAAAACAATGTTAAAGTTACTCACTTCGGTAAAAAAATTTTTGTTTGTGACACTGGCTGTTCTTCTATTTCTATTCAAGTAACTTTTTATACGAGTCGTTAATGCTTCAGCTATAAAAATAGTCAGTCTTTATTCGTTGAATCAATGAAAACCACTTGCTTACTAACGATTTCTTTTCCTTGTTCATCTAAACTAATCAAAGTAATAGATTTAGTTAGCGCCGATACCTTGTTTTTCGCGTAGACTTCAAATTGATTATCCTTTAACAATTTAAATCCTGGAAAATACTCTTTCCCATCCACTACTAACTTAAATTTCTTTACTGCCCCAGCATAGGTACCTGTAATATATTCATTTCCTAATTTATAGTCATTTATATCTAAGTAGGGAGATTGGACTCTAACTAAACCAGATTTTAACAAATCTCCTTCTGAATTCAGAGCAACCAAAACGACTCTTTTACTTCCACGTAATATTTTATCTTTCGCATAGACTTCAAATTGATTATTCGCTAATCGTCTAAAACCTGGAGTGTATTCTTTCGTGCTTCCTGTGGTCCCCACCCTCAATTTAAATTTAGCAACATCACCAATAAACTCACCTTTGACATAGTTTTCTCCTAATGTGTAATTGTTAATGGTGAGTTTCGGTGCTTGAACTGAAACGTTTTGAGAACTTGTCTCTTTTCCTTTTTTATCAAAGATTTTTACTGTGACTGAAAAAATTGAAGGCGGAATTTTCTTTCCAATATAAAGTTTGTACTGATTATTTGGTAACAAAGTAAAACCTGGGGTATATTCTTTATCGCCAACAATCAATTCAAATTGATTGATTTCCCCTTCATAAGCACCAGTCATATATACGTTTCCATAAATATAGGGGTCGATTGTACAGGAAGGAGTTTTTTCGTCAAATTCTTTTTGTCCATTTTTTTCTTTAGAATTTGTCATTTTAGTCTGTTTTGAATCATACATTTCTTGCGCTTGAACAATTTTTTCAAATAATTTTGTTTTTTGTACACTTTCTGTTAATTCCATTACTTGTAGCTTTACTTCATTAATTTTTGCTTGGGTATTACTTGTTTTTGCTCCTGTTTCATCAAACAGAAGTTTCACTGCCTCAGTCGCTTTCTTAACGTTTTGATCATTAGGAATGTTCGTTTGTTTCACATCTGAATGTTCACCTGAAATATTTGCCTGGCTGATTTCACTTTTCATTGTTTTCTTTCCTGAGACTTCATTTTGTTCTGCGTATACAAATGGACTGGCAGTTATAGATGAATTAGCTAATATTAGTACACTCATAATCGTTATCGTTAATCGATTTGTTTTTCTCAATTCAATCTCCTCCCTTTTTTTCATAATACTTTATTTTATTTCTATATTTTTTATTGATTTAAAAAAGAACATTTCTTTTTTTCAATCAATCACTTTTTATAGACAAAACAAAAAAACGAAGTGAACAATGTTCACTTCGGAAAAAATTTATTCTTAAAATTATGATACGTTCGTTACACTATTTCATACCTAAAAAAGGCTAACAACTATTTCATTAGAATATTTATTTACGTAAACGTTCCACGTCACGAGCGATCATCAATTCTTCATCAGTTGGAATGACAAGTACTTTGACTTTTGAATCTTTTGTGGAGATATCTAATTCTTCCCCACGTTTTTTATTCATTTCAGGATCAATTTCACAACCAAACCATGTCATGCCTTTAATGATTTCACTACGGACGTGCCCATCATTTTCGCCAATTCCAGCAGTGAAAACAATTGCGTCAACGCCGTTCATCGTTGTCACATATCCACCAATATATTTACGGATACGGTCTACAAAGATGTCATATGCCAAATGGATATGCTCTTGTTCATAGTTTTTCTCAAGGTCACGCATGTCACTTGATAAACCTGTTAGACCTAACAAACCTGATTTTTTATTTAAAATGTTGACCATTTCATCAATATCAATCTCTAATTTTTCCATTAGATAAGGTAAAACAGCTGGATCGATGTCCCCTGAGCGTGTTCCCATTGTTACACCTGCCAGTGGTGTGAATCCCATCGAAGTATCAACTGATTTTCCACCATCTACTGCCGTAATTGAAACACCATTCCCTAAGTGACAAGTGATCAATTTCAACTCTTCGATTGGTTTCTCTAACATCTTAGCCGCACGTTCTGCTACATAGCGATGACTTGTACCATGGAAGCCATATTTTCTTACTTTGAAATCTTCATAGTAAGAAACAGGTAAGCTATACAAATAACTGCTTTTTGGCATTGTTGCGTGGAATGACGTGTCAAACACAGCCACACTTTGGATATCAGGTAAGATTTTTTTAAATGCTTTGATACCCATTAAGTTAGCAGGGTTATGCAATGGTGCAAACTCTGCCAATTCTTCAATGCGATCCATCACAGCTTCATCCACGATTACAGAATCAGCATAAGTTTCTCCACCATGAACCACACGATGTCCTACACCAGTGATTTCATCGTAAGAGCTTAAGATTTGTAATGCAATCAGTTGATCTAACAACATTTTTACTGCTACTTCATGATCATCGATGTCCATGATTTTCTCAAATTTTTGATCTTCACCATATTTGATCGTAAAAATTGAATCTTCTAAACCGATTCTTTCGACAATTCCTTTAGCAATTACGGTTTCTTCTGGCATTTGATATAGCTGCCATTTTAAACTTGAACTTCCAGCGTTGATAGCAATTGTTTTAGACATATAATTCTCCTTCTTAGTGCGTGATTAAAGAGAAGACGATTTCCATGTTTCAAATTCTTTAAAAAATTCAGTCACCTTCTCTGGTTTCTTTAGTGAATCAAGTTTTACAAGTAATACTTCT
Source organism: Enterococcus sp. C74 (assembly GCF_040887125.1). Taxonomy (NCBI): domain Bacteria; kingdom Bacillati; phylum Bacillota; class Bacilli; order Lactobacillales; family Enterococcaceae; genus Enterococcus; species Enterococcus sp. C74. The sequence continues at coordinate 201,237 of NZ_JBFOFA010000005.1, forward strand.
TGTGCTTGTTTTGCCTTTGTTCCTTTTTTCTGCAAGATCAAAATACTTTTTTGTGATTGCTTGTTACGGAATAATTCATCTGGTAATTGGATCATTCCTTGAAGATATCCTTCTTCTTTAAACCATCTTTTGACTTCTTCACTTTGTTCTGTTTCTAAGAAGTTACTTGGCATCAAAAACAGACCGAATCCATCTGGTTTGACATACTTCATTGCCTGTTCTAATAGCAGATGATGGGCATAACTATGCCCTTGTGTGGTGCTTGTTAAAAACTCTTTTGCTTTTTGATCATTCGGATAATAACCAATCGGTAAATCGCTGATAGCTACATCCACTGGATCAATCAGTAATTCTTGTAAGCCATCTTGGTGAAAATATTGAACATTCGCCTGAGTCAGATCACTTGTTGAAGCAGCAACCGCTAATAACGTATCGTCAATATCTACACCCATCCCTTCCGCTTGGTATCCCGCACTTGATAGGTTTAAAAGAACTGTTAATAACAAGTTGCCCATTCCTGCTGCAATGTCCAAAATCTTGATTGGCTCTTCTTTATTTGTGAATAGCTGTTCAATTAAAAAGACAAATAAAAAACCAATACTATCTGGAGTAAGTTGATGGTTCGCTTGAAGATGTTCTGTCTGACTCCCCTTTAGTAACAGTAGTTGTGACAGACGGCGCCACTCTTCTGGTTCAAAGGAAAGTTGACTGAGTTCTTTATACAAAGCAGAAATCTGTTGCTTGATTTCTTCAGACGGTACTCCATCTACCACTCGTACTTGATAGTTGTCGATTAAGTTTTCAGCATTTTCGACATAGGCTTCTAAAAAGGAAGTTCCCAATGCATTTTGTAAAAGCTGAATCGCTTTTAGGTTTTGTTCAAACCCCTGTTCCATTTTTTCTGGTAACATGGTGCACCTCATTTCTAGATATATTATAACAATTATTTTACCTGTTTAATTTTAACGAACTATGAGCAAAATTTCAATCGTTTTCACACTTTTTTGTTTGTGAAATAAAAAACATAAACGTTATGTAAACAGCGGTAACACAGAAAAGAGTGCGTTTTCATGGATTCACTCGCTTTCTGTGTTACTTTCTGTATCACTGTTAAGCATTTCCATGAACTGAAAATGCTGAGATTCGATCTGAATTTCGATCGTTAGCTGATTCGCTTTTCTTTTGTAATGAGCCTTTCCTAAATTATATTGATACATTCCCTGTTCTTTCAACTCGTTACTTTCAGATAAAACCATTTGTTTGATTATTTTTGCTACATAATAATTTTTGGTGCGTTGATTCAAATCTACTGTCGAGCGATAAGTTTGTACAATGATCGACAATAAGGAACTACAAACTAAAAACAATAGTAAGGTTGAGAATAAGATATTACTACTGAACCCCTTGTTATGCTTTTTATGATAGTGGCTTGGTCCAAATTCCCTCATACTTTTCTCCGTTTATAAATTCGATTAAAAATGTGATAGCTGCAGTAGAATCTCTCACTTCCCAATGCTTAACTTGTGTCAACACAGGTTGGTGTCCCCCTGATACTTCTCGTTTACGTATCAACGCATGATATTGCTCAAATAAATAGGTTTTCTTTTCCAACTCATAATAAATACGGTTATCTTTAATGACGACATTTTTTCCTTTTTTTATTTCTTCTTCAAACTGAGCTAAAAAAATCAGCCACTCTTTTTGATCCTTTCGTTGTAAATATTGTTCCACTTTCGTTGTTTGCCTGATTAAAAGACTGATTGAAAGTAAAATAGCACTTAAAATGGCAAGCGAAATCAAACATTCAATCAGTGTAAAGGCAGCTTTATTCTGGTATTTTGGTAATCTCAATCACTTTGTCTCCTTGTGTGAGCTTCACTTTTTCGATCTTTTTCTTTTTAGCGGTTATGGTTGTCTGACTATCTGGTCCATTTAACGTTCGATTCGGTATTTGTTCATACATTCGGTAGGTTTTTACATCTTCATATAGCCTGCGAAGTAATAAGATTTCCTGATTATTTTGCTTTTCTGCATTTAATAAATACAAATTCCCATGGCTGACAAGAAAGATACACGATAAGGTAATGGATAAAGCCATTACTGTTTCTAATAGAACAAAAGCATGTCTATTCGATTTTTTTAATATATCGGCCACTCCCTAGCTGAAATTGATAAACGATTGTTTGTCTTTTATTTGTCCAATAGAACCGATAGGCTTGCAATGAACTTTCATTGCCGGTTCCCGAAGCGAATATGAGCTTTTCCATCTGTTGGACAGTAATTTCATCTGGCACCTCTAAAGTTGACCAACCGAGATTTGGATTAGGTACGTCAAAAACAATTTGATTCTTTGATTGATCGTAAAAGATTCTTGTAGCTTGTTGGCTGACAATGGCTATTTTCTGCGTGGCATATATCCTACTTTCAAATTGTGCAAAAAATTGCTCTATTGTCATCTGCTTTTGCCAAGCTGAGACCGAAAGTGAAGGGAATAGAAATAATCCTAAAGTGATCGTCAAAACAAATAAGGTTTCAATCAAAGTATAACCAGTAAAGCAAATTGGTTTATTTGCGGTTATAGGCATCTGCATGTTCTTGCTTTATATATCCCTCCTTTAAGAGTTCTGCGATCGTTGGGACTTTCCCATTATTTTGCAAAGAGTACAATTCTTTTTGAGCATCGACCAATTGCATCACTGCTTGTTTGCCTTCTCGATTGACATGATCTCGATAGCGGGAAATATTAGGGATGAACAAGAGAACTAATGCACTGATCACTAATAAGACGATCAGCATTTCGATCAACGTAAAACTCTCAACATTCCTTAATTGTTTTCGTCTGAAATTGACTAGATATTTCATAATAAAACCTCCTCAATGTTGCCATAAACCGGCAGTAAAATTGCTGCATAAATCAATAGAATCAAGCTGGCAATTCCTAGAAAAAGGACTGGCTGTATCCATGAAAGTCCACGGTTCACCTTTTGGAAAAAATGCTGTCTTGCTAATTTACTGTAAAACAAAAGTTCTTTACCTAAGTTTCCTTTTGCTTCCCCTTGTAAAACGATTTGACTAAATTCAGCCGTTAAAAATGAATAAGTCTCAAACTGCTGTGCTAAAGAAATTCCTGATTCTAACCCTTTTGTCAGACGAAATGCTAATAGTTGGATCAAACTCCCTTGTTTTGTTTCTTTCAAACAAAAAATAATTTGGCGCAATTCTAATCCCTCGTAGAATAATTTCCCAAATTCTAAAGCGATATAAGAAGACTGGTAGAGGGAAAAAAGCGAACCAATCAATGGTTTGTTGCTGAACCATTCCCCTCGTTGAATCATATCCATTTTTAGGAGCCTGATCTTGATAAACAGACATAATAAACCAACAGATAGTAAAACAAGAAGAACATACCAATGAAAGGACTGCAAGAATCGGATTCCCCAATGCGTATCCATGACCATTTCCGAAGTTAATAACTGTGGCAAAATAAATTGGCGTAATGCAACTAAGATCCCTAATAAAAACAAACACAGTAAACACGGGTAACTGATCATCTTTTTTAATTCTTTTCGAAATTCTGCTACGAGACGAAATTGTTCTGCCATCCCATTCAATGTTTGGATCAAGTTCCCATGCGCACTGGCTAACTCGATTTGCACAAGCTTGTCTTGAGTAAAACCCAATGCTTGTAGAACCTCATAAAAAGAATGTCCTTCTTGCAATAAACGGTGTCCTTGCTGTAAATAAATATGGGGGACAGGTGTGATCTTCAACAATATTTCCGTTGCTTCTTGAATACTAAATCCATGGTCAAGTAACTCCCCCATCAGTCGAATATACTTTGCTTGATGGTTCAGTGACATTTTCTTAGAAGGCAAACGATCGCCAGCGACTATTTTTTGCTTCTTCATAGCTTTGGTCCCACCCTTTCCTCTCAAAATCATTGTAGGTAAAGTTGTAACCCCATAAAGCCGCTGCTGCTTGTGTTTGGTCTAAAAGGATTTCTTGGTAGATTACGCCAGATAAACATTCAAAAAACTCATCGCTTCTGCCAACTAATTCAAGAATTCTCGCTTCGGTTCCATCTAAATGGCGGGCATGAACCGTCGCAAATACACGGTGACCTGTCAACGCTGCTCGAATTGCTACATTCGCTGTCTTGCTATCTCTGATTTCTCCAATGATCAATAAATCTGGACGATGACGTAACGCAAGCTTCAGCAATTCCTCATACGTTTGTTCGATTTTGTCGTTTACTTGTAATTGTAAAAAGGCTGTTTCTTCAATTTCTACTGGGTCCTCTATTGTAATTACTTGTACCTCTTTGTCTTGTGCCAAATAGTACATCAAAGAAGTTTTTCCTGATCCAACTGGTCCGCTGAACAAATAGAGCCCACGCTTTTTACTCCGCTCATTGATCACCTTTAAATCCTCAGGACAAAAACAGCGGAACTGTTTTTCAGACAAATCATAAAGTAATCGAATCACCAAACTTTCTCTTTGTAAGTAATCACCTACAGAAGACAGTCTCAGTCTGACCTCTTTTTCTTTTAAGACGTAAGTCATTGCACCTAATTGCGCTTTTCTTCTCTCACCGATATCCATCTCTCCTAAATATTTAAAGCGTGAGATTAATTGTTGTCCAATATCTGGTGCAATACTTTTTTGGAATGTTCGTTTTTTACTATAGCGGTAATAAATATTGAAATCAGTTTGATTAGGCATTATATAGATATCTTGAACACGTTTTTTATAACTTTCATTAATGAGATCATCTGATATCTCCTTTATATCCATCTTATCCCCTCCATAAAAAACATACGTCTTTTTTCTAATACTATTTTATTTTTGTATCATTAAATGCTAAAAGATGGGCAAAATCCGAATTTATGTTATACTATTAAAAATTTATTTTGGAGGGAACATGGTGGAATCATTACGAACAAAGCATATTTTAGTCGCTGGGAAAAAAGAACCAGCTGATCTGGTAATCAAACATGCACAAATCGTCAACGTTTTTACAAAAGAAATCCTAACCGGTGATGTTGCGATTTGTGACGGTAAAATCGTGGGGATCGGTCAATACGAAGGCAAAGAAATCTATGATGCAAAAAATCAATACCTCGTACCAGGACTTATTGATGGGCATGTGCATATCGAAAGTTCACTTTTATCTCCAAGCGAGTTTGCAAAAATTTCTTTATTACATGGCGTCACCTCGGTAATTACTGATCCTCATGAAATAGGAAACGTAGCAGGAAGTATTGGGCTTGATTTTATGATTGAAGATGCCCAATCCGTACCAATGAATATTTTTATCATGCTGCCATCCTGCGTTCCTGTAACACCTTTTGAAACAAGCGGCGCAGTGCTAGACGCCCAATCATTCATTCCTTTTCTTGATCGTCCTGAAGTGTTGGGACTTGCTGAAGTGATGAACTACCAAGCTGTTGCAAATAACGAAAAAACCATCATTGATAAATTACAATTGATGCATGAGAAAAATATGAAAATCGATGGTCATGCAGCTGGTATTCAAGGAGATGAGCTAAACGTCTATTTGACGGCTGGTATAAAAACCGACCATGAAGCGACTAACGCACAAGAAGCAAAAGAACGTCTAGCTTTAGGGATGTATTTAATGATTCGAGAAGGGACAGTTGCAAAAGACCTCGAAGCACTCCTTCCCGTTGTAACACCAGAAAATTCACGACGTTGTTTATTTGTCACGGATGATAAACTGATCGATGATCTGGTTGCAGAAGGCTCTATCGATCACATCATACGCCAAGCAATCCATTTAGGAATGGAACCATTACAAGCTATTCAAATGGCCACACTAAACGCTGCCGAATGTTTTGGCTTAAGTCAGCTAGGCGCCATCGCACCTGGCTATCAAGCTGATTTCTTTTTAACCAATGATTTAACGACTCTTCCAATCAATACTGTCTTTTCTAATGGAAAAATCGTGGTAGAGAATGCACAATTGAATCTGGAACAATTTCCGAGACAAAAAAATACTTATGCTCAAAAATTACCAAAAATGGATGTGAAACCATTAACGGTCGATTCTTTTGCTTTACCACTTTGTACTGAAAAAGCCCACATGATCGAAGTCATTCCTAATAGTTTATTGACCAATGATTGTCTCGTAGAAGTAGACACAAAAAACGGTGTCTTTGTTCCTTCAATTGCCAACGACCAACTAAAAATTGCTGTGATCGAACGTCACCATCGAACAGGAAATGTTGGCGTTGGGATCGTTAAGGGATTTCAACTAAAGAAAGGAGCTCTTGCAACAACTGTTGCGCATGATTCCCATAACATCGTCGTGGTGGGAACGAATGACGAAGATATGTTAATAGCAGCAAACCAATTAATCAAAAAAGGTGGCGGAATGATCGCTGTTGCAGATGGTCAAGAGTTGGCTTGTTTACCCTTACCAATCGGTGGCTTAATGTCTCAAGAACCTTTTTTAGCTGTGAATGAGCAGCTAGTTTCCTTAACTAAAGAAGCACATGCGTTAGGTGCCAGTCAATCATTCGATCCATTTTTAACACTTTCATTTTTAACATTATCTGTCATCCCCGAATTAAAGATCACAGATAAAGGCTTATTTTCATTTTCTAAATTTAACTTGATTGAACCTTCTATATAAAATAAATACGAAAATATTTTGTCCTACAATTTTTCCTTGCTCGAACAGCTGCATCTACAATCAAAAGCAACCGAAACAAAAATGTTTCGGTTGCTTTTGATTAAATGAAGTCATTATTTCTTCGTTTTATCTGGAAATTGAGCTTCAACACGATAGATTCTTTGACCTCTTGAAGAAAATTTTTCTTCGTATTCAGTCATGATATTTCCTTCATATTTACTTTGATGTAAATCTAACCATACTTGTTTGATGATCATGCCGTATTGAGAAAAACTAGCTAATGAATATTCAAATAGTCCTTGGTTATCTGTTTTAAAATGGATTTCTCCTTTAGGGCGTAGAATTTGTTCATCCACAGCTAAAAATGTATGATACGTTAACCGGCGTTTTTCATGTCTTTTTTTAGGCCACGGATCAGAAAAGTTCAAATAGATTTGATCAATCTCACTATCTGCAAAATATTCCGTCAACGCTGAACCATCAACATGCAATAGTTTTAAATTTGGTAATGGTTGTTCAATTAATTTATCTAAAGCAATTGATACAACGCTGACTTGCATTTCTACCCCGATATAATTGATTTCAGGATGAGCCTTAGCCATTCCTGTGATAAACTGACCTTTTCCCATACCAATTTCAATATGGATCGGCTGCTCATTGCCAAATAGTTCGTTCCACTTACCTCTCCACTTGGTTGGTTCACTTATTACTAGATCTGGATGCGCTGCTAGCATTTCAGCAGCACCTGGGCGATTACGTACACGCATGAAAACTCCATTCCTTTCTTTCCTAAAAAAATAAAGATCAGACAAGTGATGTTCTACTCTTCTGATCTTAACTCTGAATAAATAATCGACAATAAATGCTTTATTCGTACACCGTACTCATTCTTTTTGACTCTTTGCTCAACCACTAAAAATTCTCTTCAACTGTAAGATCTCTTCATTCATTCGTCGATGATCTTCACGCTGACAATATCGGGTAATCTCTTGTAAAAGATTCATCGCAGCATACCAATGTAATTTTTCTAATATCTCATCCGTTGGGCGAATCCCATAAGTAACGAGCCATTGATTCCAATTAGATAATGGAACATAATTCCCTAAAATCGTGGCAATATCCACCGCTGGATCAGCAAACATAATTGAATCCCAATCAACTAGATACAAATAATTTTTGCACACTAACCAGTTCCGATGATTGACATCTCCGTGTACAACTGCAAAGTTCTCTTTATCCATCTGTGGAATTTGTTGACGCAAAAACTGGTGAACGATTTGTAAAAATCGATTCTTTCTGAGTGTCTCAGGTAACTCCAGTTCATATTGTTGCAACATTTTTTCTGGTGTCATCACTCTACCACCGATCCGAGTCAACATCGTTTTAAGTGAAGCAGAATGATGCAAATGATACAAGACATCAATAACATCATTTCGCTGGCCGATCTCGGTCGGAGTTAATAAACGTCCTTCTAGCCATTCCTGTGCTGTTAAGGTATCGCCATTTCCTGTCCGTTTCGTCCATACCAGTTTTGGTGTAATTCCTTCTCGGGATAGTGCAGCAAGCATTGGAGTCGTATTGCGTTTAATAAAGACCTTATCTTCATCGCGCATGCCTATGTATGTTTTTCCCGTATCACCTTTGATTGGGCGTAAACGCCATTCTTGGTCTAACTGAAACTCCATCATGCATTCTCCCGTCCTCTAAACTCTATGATTTGCAGTACTTATTATTCTAGTCGCCTAAGCCCCGAACGTCAAGCACATATACGTTCTTTTTTCCTGTATTCCTCTCTAAAAAACCATCTTTTATCAAAAAAACGAGAGAAAAAGCAAATCTGCCTTATTCTCTCGTTTTTTCACCTCTTTTATTCGTTCATTTTCTTGATCCGAGTCGGTGTATAGATTTTAATAAACAAGCCGATGACGATCAAATAACTGATAATCGGTATGAGTTTGTCTAGACCATTTAATACGATCGCACCAATCAATCCAAAAAGACTAGCGGCAATCAGCAAAAGATTTAACAATAACTTTTGCAGCGCAACTTCTTTTTGCTTTTCCGTGATTGGATAAAGTTGGACAAGTGTCATGTAACGAAATTGATTGTATAAAGGAATCACTTGGAATCCGATCAAATAGATAAAAAGCGCACCAATAGCAGTTATAAAATAAACATCTTCAATACCTGCAATCAAGATACTTCCAATCAACACTAAGCGTAAGAAAAGACCACTGAAATCAGAACCTCTAATAAATCTTCTGACATAAAGATAATAATAAGTATTATCTTTCGTTTTCTTCGTATGTTGAAGCAACGGGTCTAAATACCTTCTTCTTTTGACTTTAGAAGTGATTTCCGGCACGCCAGTAAAAAGATTGATGAATTGATAGATTTGATGTAAACGTTGCTCTTCTTTTTGTATCATTTTTTCCCAATCCAACCGATACGTCATATTTTTCCATAAAAACCAAAAGTAAATATTTAATTGAATCAACATAGCTAACAATCCAAGCCAGAGCCATCCATAGACCGTAAGCAACAAGATCAGCAATGTCGAAAGATACCAAGAAGCTTTCCATACCATCAATTTTTTCTCTTCAATTCGGAAAAGCTCCACTCGTTTGATTTGTAGTTGACTACTCTTCAATCCCCAGAGAATCAGTAAATAAACGAAATAAAAAGAAAAAGGCTGCCCGGTTGTCACAACCACGAGGGGCATTGAAAAGCCACAAGCTAGTCCTAAGAACAGAAAAGGAAATAGACTGGAATAAAGAAAAGCTCGTTGGAGATACTGATGCATCTCCTTTTCTTTCGGTAGTAGAAAAACCAGATCGGCCGCTTGCGTGAAAGTGGCAAATTTACCAAAAAACAAACAAATAAACCAAAAGATCGTAAGGATAATCCCACCCATTTGAAAAGGAGTCGTTAACGTTTTTAACCAGTTTGAATAATAAAAGCCGACTCCGCCAAATAGAAATAAGCAAACCAATACAAAATGATCATTTAGTACATAACGCAAATACTTCATCATTTTTTTCTGGTGTTTTGCTAATCGCAATTGAAAGAAATTATTCATGATCCTGCTCCTTTGTCAAGGAGATATAAATTTCATCCAGTGAAGAATCAGGTAGTCGGAATTCCTCCTGTAAGTCTTTTAAGGTTCCATCTGCACGTATTTCTCCATTGTGCAGAACTACAAAACGATCACAATATTTTTCTGCCGTAGCTAAAATATGCGTAGACATCAAGATCCCTGAACCTTCATTTTTCATTTCTACCATTAGTTCTAAAAGAGCATTGATTGCTAATGGATCTAATCCTAAAAAAGGCTCATCAATAATATACAAAGAAGGCTCGATCAAGAAAGCACACAAGATCATCACCTTTTGTTTCATCCCTTTTGAAAAATTGGCTGGCAACCATTCCAAACGATTCTCTAAACGAAACGTATGTAACAATTTCTCAGCTCGTTGCATCGCTATATCGATTGGAATATCATAGGCCATCGCAGTCACTTCGATATGTTCTCTTAAAGTTAGTTCTTCATATAAAGAAGGCGTTTCAGGTATAAAACCGATTTGTTTTCGGTATTCTTCAGTATTTTTTTTCAAACTCAGATCATTAATCGTGATAGATCCTTTTTTTTGTTCTAAGAGGCCAATGATATGTTTGATCGTTGTACTTTTTCCAGCGCCATTTAAACCGATCAATCCTACCATTTCGCCAGGCTGTACACTAAAACTAATATCTTTTAAAACAGGTAGATGTCCATAGCCACCTGTTACATGTTCCACAATTAGACTCATAATTTTTCCTCCGTCGTTCGATTGTTTTTATTATACCATGAAGAAAACGAAGTCAATTTATTTTTTTTCATACAAATCTTTGAACATATGGTAAAGTTAACATAAATAATATTTTTGATGGAAAGGATGTTTCCTATGGAAAACTGTATCTTTTGTAAAATTATTAAACAAGAAATCCCTAGTTATAAAATCTACGAAGACGAAAAAGTCTATGCATTTTTAGATATATCCCAAGCGACAAAAGGACACACACTAGTTATTCCAAAACAACACGTTTCTGATATTTTTGAATATGACGAAGTACTAGCAGCTGATGTTTTTTCACGTATCCCTAAAATTGCTCGTTCAATTGAAGAAGCCTTTCCTGAGATGCAAGGACTGAATATCTTGAATAATAACCGTGAATTGGCTTATCAATCTGTATTTCATTCACATGTCCATTTGGTCCCTCGCTATAGTAAAGAAGATGATTTTTCGATCCACTTTGGCAACCATCAGTCAGAATATAGTGCGGAAGAATTGCAACAAATTCAACATACCATTGTAAAGCAGGTGAAGAACATTGATTAAAAACTTTTTAAAAGGAATCGTTTTTGGAACGACCGTTGGAGCTATATCCGGGTTGTTATTTGCTCCTAGAAGCGGGAACGAAACCAGAAAAAAATTGATCGCTGAACTAGACGAAGCAACGGAATTAACAAATGATTTAAATAACAGTCTTAATAATTTCAAACAAGCATTAGTTGACACAAAAGAAACAGCTAATACTTTGATCCCCGCTTTTCAAGAATCAATGAAAAAAGATATTGAAAATTTTAAATTTCAAGCAGAACCAAGAATTGCACAAATCCAAGAACAAGTTGAAAAATTAACAAATGATTTGCCACAAGACATGCAATAATGCGGAATTTTATAACACTTTTGATTTTAATTTTATTGTTTTTTTAATTTTTAGTTAGGAATGTGATCAAAATTTGAATTTTATTTGAAACTATCACGAGAACGTTTTTATTAATAAATAGATATGGTATAGTTATTATTGTAAGAATAATAATAAATCACAGGAGAGCAATTTTAATGAAAAAGAAAAAAATAATTTTAGCTGCAACTAGTGCGCTAGCTGTATTAGCATTAGCTGCTTGTTCAGGTAGTACAAATAAAGACATCGCCACAATGAAAGGCGGAACTATCACGGTTGAAGATTTTTATAATGAAGCAAAACATACGCAAAACAACCAACAATTAGTTCAAAATATGATTATTTACAAAGCCTTTGAAAATAAATATGGCGATAAAGTAACGGATAAAGATGTCAATGCTGAATACAAAAAGAATGAAGAAACTTACGGTGACACCTTTAAATCACAATTAGAAGCAGCTGGTTATACAGAAGACTCATATAAACAAGCACTTAGAAGCAGTTTAGTATTAAAAGCTGGTATAAGTGCTAACGTCAAAGTGACAGAAAAAGATTTAAAAGAAGCTTGGAAAACTTTCCATCCAGAAGTTGAAGCACAAATCATTAAAGTAAGCAGTGAAGATGAAGCAAAAGAAGTGAAAAAATCAGCAGATGACGGAACTGATTTTGCGAAACTGGCAAAAGAAAAATCAACCGATGAAGCAACTAAAAAAGATGGCGGAAAAATCAAATTTGATTCTCAAACGACAGATGTTCCAACTGAAGTGAAAGAAGCAGCCTTCAAATTAAAAGACGGTCAAGTATCTGACGTTATCTCAGCGACAAATACAACTTCATACTCAACAGATTATTATGTTGTAAAAATGGTCAAAAACCAAAATAAAGGCGATGACATGAATAAATACAAGAAACAATTAGAATCAATCGCCCGAGATACAAAAGAAAGTGATCAAGACCTACAAAAAGAAATTATCGCTAAAGTATTAAAAGAAGAAAATGTAAAAGTCACAGATGATGCCTTTAAAAATGTATTAACGCCATTTACTATGGAAACAGCTAATACCAATACATCTGAGTCTAAAACAAAATCAACAAAATCTTCTGAATCTAAAACAACTGAATCAACAAAAACTTCTGAATCTAAAACAACTGAATCATCAAGCAAATAAGATGAAAAAAACAGACCTATCCTGGTCTGTTTTTTTTTGACGCTATAATTTCTAAGAAGGATCGTAATTTCCACCTTATTTTTTATAAAAGATAAGCATAGATTAAAACACCAAAGTAAATGATTGACTTTGATGTTTTTTCGCTACCTATTCACTTTGACAAAGAGCTGTTTTTTAGTAACTGATTCTGGTCATCAGTGTAACGATCGTTGCAAACATAGCAAAAATACAAATAAAGACGCCCGTAGTCGTTAAAGTAATCAAAGCAATCTTGGATTTGTTTCTCAATTTATAAGCCATATACAACAAACATACTGAGAAGAAAATTCCCAATACCCAGAAAAATAGCGGATCTCTTTGAACGCCAAGAGATTGGATATAATGATTCATTAACTATTTTCCCCCTATTAGTAAAACGGTTTCTCATCTGACTACAATCTTACACTATTGTAGATTTTTATCAATAACAAAATAAATTTTCCAATAATAAAGACACGTAGGCTCACAAGTAGTTCGTGTTAGGCTACGTGCCTTTAGTTATCTATAGTTCTTTGGGAACATAGAAACTACGATTTTCCATTCCAAAAATCCGTTCAGTGTATTTTCCAGGTTCTGTTTGACGAATCGACGTCAACATCATTTGCATTGAAGCATCGAGATTATCGATCTGATGTAAGATTTCTGCTTCCATGATACGTGGTCGAACAGGCGATCCGTATTCTAATAAGCCGTGATGTGCTAAGACCATATGTCTTAATACCAAAACATCTTCATCTGCTTCATTTATTTTCAACGCGATACATGCTCTCGTGATTTCTTCATCTACTAGTACCAAATGCCCCACTAGATTACCCGCTAAAGTATATTCCGTACTCATCGGTCCAGATAATTCAATCACTTTTCCGAGATCGTGTAAAATGATTCCTGCGTATAACAACGATCGATTCAATTCTGGATATTCATCAGCAATCGTTTTACCTAAATGTAACATAGTTACTGTGTGGTAAGCTAATCCACTCGCAAAAGCATGATGGTTCCGTTTTGCCGCTGGAAATTCAAAAAATTGCTTTTGATATTTATTTAGTAAATGACGGACAATTCGATTCCAATGAGCATTCGTTATCTCAAATAATAATTGGTTGATCTCTTCTTCCATTTCTTCTTTTTTCAAAGGAGCTCTTTCCATATAAGAACCAGGATCACTTGGCTCTTCGAGTTTAGTCAATCGCATATGCAAAATCTTTACTTGTGGGTTTCCTTGATAGATTTCCCGCTTCCCGTTTAAAAAAACAACTGTTCCTGGAGTAAACTTTTTGATCTCTTCCTCAGAAGCATCCCAATATTTGCCATCAATCGTTCCAGACGTATCTTGAAAAGTAAATGCAATAAATTTTTTTCCGTTTTTCGCAACTCTGACATCAGCATTTTTAATTAAAACAAACAATTCAAATTGTTCATCGACAACTAATTCACGAATTTTTTTCATTCTTTATACATCCTTTAATATATTCACAGATTGTTGAAGCTCTTGATAATAGCTTACCATTTCTTGGTCAGAAGAAAAACAAATAACTTGATAATTTTGACCAAAATCAGCTAACAATTTGGCTAATTGATATTTTCTTTGATGGTCATAATGCAACCAACCGTCATCAATGATAATTGGACAAATCGAACGTTTTGATTCTAACGATAGATAGGCAAAGCGCATGGCCATAATCAGTTGATCTTTCGTTCCTGTAGATAATTCATAAATGGGAAAATCAGTTACACCGTCTGTTAGCGTCAAAGTATCATTTCTCAATAATATCTCTTGGTAATGATTTTGTGTTAAGACTCCTAAATAGTGACCAGCAGCTTTTAACAATTGTGGTAATTGACGTTCACTCATTTCTGTAGACAGATCCCCTAAAAAAGTCCCAGCGACCATTAGACCGCCCCAATGTTCCATCAGTTGTTGCAGTTGTGCTCTCAATAAACTTTCTTCTTGGTACATCTCATCCAACGTACCATCTTTTTGTAATTCCTCGATTTGGATCTTTAACCGCTGACGTTGTTCGATCAATTGTTTTTCTTCAAACTGATACTGCCGTTGTTTCTCTTGATTATGATACAGTTCAGTACTTAATTGCTCCCGTGTCCGTTTTTTTGGAAAAAGTGGCGCGAGAATCTCATCCAACTCTTTTAGTCGTTGAAGTTGTGTTTTTGTTTGTTGCGCTTTTTGCAAATAAGCAGCTACTTCGGATGGATAAGCAAGTCCGACCTGTTCCATCTGTCCGCTATAGTGTTCGATCAAACTTTTTTGTTTCTTTTTCAATTGGTTGATTTCTTGTTTCAATAGTGTATTTTGTTGATAACTTCTAGCGAATTTCAATTGTTCCATTTCTTGGATGAAGTTCGTTAAAAGCACCATTTTTTCAGCGATTCCTTTATCTTGTAACGGTAACCATTCCTTAATCAATTCAAACTGACGATCAAGCTGTACCAACTTTTGTTGAATCTCATTTGCTCGTTCTTGTTTCTTGATCAAGCGGCTATACAAGTCTTGATAATCGGATACTTCATGCCCATATTCCTTCATCGCTTCTAAGGTATTCATCGTTCCTAAGTGATGGACCTTTGTAAAATCGAAAGCTTTTTGTTGGATTTTTTGTTGTTCAATCACTAGCTTGTTTTTACTTTGATTAATCTCTTCGATTTGGGCTAACGTATTGTCTAATTGTCCCAGTTTTTCTTGCCACTTACCTTTGATTTCTGATAAATCACTTTTCTGACCATTCAGTGATTTCCTTTCATAAAATGAATACCCCAATGTACCTAAGGCTAATAAAAAGACTCCTAGTTTCCAAGGCATTGGTAGGAAGATCCCCACCACAAAAAAGAATCCGCCGATAATAGCAAACGGTGTTTTGTTCTTTGAACGAACTTCTGAAGGTGCCGACTGTAATAATTCTGGATGTGTGGCTTCTAATTGGTTGATCTCCGCTTCAATCGTCCGCTGCTGCTCTAAGACGATTTCTGATCTGATTGATAATTGATTGGCTTGTTCTTTCAACAAACGATTTTCAGAAAATAGTTGTTGCCACTCTTCAGTATGCAAAAATTCTTGTGGCTCTTGTGTCCGTTGCCATTGCCAGCTTTGTTCTAAAATTTTTAATTCTGAATCAATTTCTCGTTCTTCCACTTGGAGTCTTTGCCATTCATTCAGCCAATGTTCGATTTGTGTTTGCTGTTGTTGCAATTCTTTTAGTACTTGCTCTTGTTCCAAATAGAAATAATATCGTGCCGACTGTTGATCCATTCCGCTATGTTTTTCTAAAGTAGCTTCGAGCTCATCTAGGCGTTCCGTCATCTGCTGATAGCGTTTAGTGAATTCCTCTAAGTCTAAAAGCAACTGTTCTTCAGGAACTTGTGGTAAGGTATTGGCTTTAAGTGTTTGCCACTCTTCGTATAAAGAATAATTCAGCTCTTGCTGCTTGATCTGAGAAATTTTTTCGTTTATCTCTTGGAGTTTTTTTTGTAGCTCTCTTTGATCTTGACTGTAGGCTTGTTCTTGTCGAACGAGTTCACCGAAAAAAGATTCCTGCTCTTGTTTTTGATGGACTCTTTCTTGAAGGTTCTTCCACTCATTCAATTTCTGATTGATAAGCAGTTTCTGCCCTTTTTTCTTAAAAAGCTGTTGGGCTTGCTGATAATATTCTTGTCTTTTTTGAAAAACATACGAACTACCCGTAATCCCTAATGAGATCAGTGCATCATGTAATTCTTTTTCTCGTAGATGATCTAGTTCAGTTAACTGTTCTTGTTGAAAAGTAAAAACCTGCTGAAATAAATCCTTTGTTAGTGGAGAAAGTAATTTCTCTAATAATTCATCACTTCCCTGTTGCTCATTAAAAAGGACTTTGGATTTCCCACGATTTTGCTGTTTGTAACGTTCAACTAGTATTTCTCCATGAACTGGATGTTCTAACCAAATTTTTCCACCATAGGCAGCCCCATCTTTCGGCGTATAGTCTTTTTTCTTCTTTCCTTTTGAAGGGAAGCCAAATAATACAGCCTGAATAAATTGGTAAATCGTTGACTTGCCTGCTTCATTTTCACCGTAGATCAATTGATTTCCAGAAATAAAATCAAATGTTTTTTGTCTCCACTTACCAAATGCAGCTATTTCGATTCGAAGGATTCTCATATACTTTCCTCCTCAAACACAAAATCTTGCTCCAGTATTTCCTTGGCTTTAGTCAAGGTACCTTCCTGATATTCAGGTAAATCATTCATCAAGCGAACCGCATCAGGATGACTGTACATCTCACCTAAAATCTGATGGAAATCTTCACTTACCCGATAAGTTTCAAAGAGTTGGTCAACTAATGTCTGTGAGACCTTCAACGATACTCGATTCATTCTTTCATCTTCCTTAATAGATATACGCCAAATAAGTAAATTTGTAGACAGGTTGGCTATTTTTTCCATTAAATACTCAAGTAATTCGCCAGAATAGATTCGATCAATCACTTCTTGGTTCAAGTGATGATACTCTGTTACCTTTAAATCTAACAACGTCAGTTTTGGATTTCCCATAGTTAACTGCTCTTGGATCACTTGTAACACGTCTTGCGTAGTCCGAGCAGTTTTTAAAGACACGGTCTTACTCTCCCAGTATACTTCTGCGACCTCTAGCGGAATCGTCTGGCATTCACTGGAGGTCAATTCAACCAATAAAACATTTCTAGCTGTCTGCTCTTTTTGGGTATGGCCTTGAGGTGCCCCTGGATAATTCATTGTTTCTTTTTCGTTTAAAGACATTGGCACATGGATATGTCCTAATGCCCAATAATCATAGCCTTTTTCCTGCATTTTAGACGGCTGAAAAGGTGCATAGTTTCCCCTCTGATTGCTCCCTATTTCGCCATGATACAGACCGATATGATAATCCACTGAGTGTCGTAAAGGAAATTCAGCAACTTTATCTCCCTGTATCCATTGGTGTAAATAACTAAACCCGCTGATGGCGACCTTTTCCCCTTTTTTAGATAAAAATGTCTTTGTTTCTACCTCTTCCGAAGTAAATAAATGGACATTTTCGGGAAAAGTAAACCAGTAGCGCTCTGATTGATAATAATCATGATTTCCAAATGTCAAATAGACAGCAATCTCTTTTTCATTCAATCGTTCGATTTGATCAAAAAAATGTTTTTGGATTTTTAATGAAGGACGATTTTGATGGAAGGTGTCTCCCGCAAGTAAAACAAAATCAACTTCATTTATTATAGCCTTGTCTACAATATTTGCTAAAACTTTTAAATTAACCTCTAATAATTTTTCCTGTACCGATTTATCTAAATTTACTAGTCCTTCAAAAGAGCGATCGATATGTAAATCAGCTGCATGGATGAATTTAACCATCGAGTGTCCTCCTTTTTACTCAAGATGAATTTATGCCTTATCCGGCTTTATTTGAATAATTTTTATAAAATAGGTACTGCTTTATAAAATTATATGCCCTTTTATCATACCATTTTCATTGCTTTTTTTCATCAAAAACCGAAAATTTGTTCGCATTCACTCGAATAGATTACTCCGACCAATTCTCCCCTTGCTTTATGCCTAACTTTTTTGTATTTTATGGTAAAAGTAGAAACATGAGGATTATTTACTCCTTTTTCTCTAAAAGGATAGAAAAAGAAAATGGGGAATTAACACACTGTCTTTTGATATGTAGCGTAACTTGTATTTCCAGCTGTCTATCTTTAATCTGTTTGCAAATTTCAGTGCAATTTTTTTACTTGGCAGCCTCACTTCGTCAAACAACCTGTTAACTATATTTAATTTTGTCACCTTTTATCTTTTACTAAAAACCAGCTAAATAGGAGGAATGCCTCGCTTGTCCATCTTCATTGTTTTAATATACCTTTGTTTGTAAAAAAGCTAGGAACAATCCCAAATACGATTATTCCTAACTTTTTATTTTCTCTTAATTTATGCAAACAAAAAAGCAGATGAAC